>NZ_OZ217341.1:1385000-1685000 GCF_965111725.1 Streptococcus mitis
TACCAAATCAACCCCTTTATCTTTCAATGAGTAAACGATCACTTGACCGCCAGGGAATTCACCTTTTTCTGCCTTGTTAGAAATATCTTTTACAGTTGTACCAACTTGTTTCAAAGTAGATGCAAGAACAAAGTTTGATTCTTTACCATCTTTAGAAGTGTATTTACCTTCTGCTTCTTGGTCACGGTCAACACCGATAACCCAAACTTTTTCATTTTCAGGACGGCTTTCGTTGAGTGATTTTGCTTCTGCAAAGACACCAGCACCTGTACCACCAGCTACTTGGTAAACAATATCTGCACCGGCTGCGTATTGTGCGGCTGCAATTGTTTTACCTTTCGCAGCATCACCAAATGAACCAGCGTAGTCAACTTGTACTTTGATAGATGGGTCTACTGAGGCAACACCAGCCTTGAATCCTGCTTCAAAACGAGAGATAACTTCTGACTCCTGCCCACCTACAAAACCAACTTGTTTTGTTTTAGTTGTTTTTGCTGCAGCTACACCTGCAAGGTAACCTGACTCATTATCAGCGAAAGTTACGCTCGCAACATTCTTTTGATCTTTAATCACATCATCAATCAAGACATAGTTCAAGTCAGAATGTTCTTTAGCTGCTTCTTCAACCGCATTGTGAAGGGCAAAACCAACACCGAAGATTAGGTTGTAACTTCCAGCCGCTTGTTGCAAGTTGTTAGCGTAGTCAGCTTCACTTGTTGATTGGAAGTAAGTGAAACCGTTATCTTTTGAAAGATTGTGTTCTTTACCCCAAGCCTGCAAACCTTCCCAAGCTGATTGGTTGAATGATTTGTCATCAACACCACCAGTATCAGTGACGATTGCTGCTTTTGTCTTCACATCAGAAGATGAATCTGCCTTACGAGAAGAGCGGTTACCACATGCAGCAAGTCCAACTGCTGCCACTGCTACTAGGCCAAGACCTAGCCATTGTTTCTTGTTCATTACTGAACCTCCTAAATAAGATGTGCAACGATGTTGCAAGTATGGATTGGTTGGCCACAAGGACCGTGTCACTCAGAGAGCGACTCAGACTAGTTTAAGTCTGTAAAAGAGTATGGAAGTAATTCCCCGACCGTCATCTCGACCGTCGATTTATCTTTTGCGACTAAGGTCACTTTTAGATCTTGTTCAAAAAATTCGACCATTACTTGGCGACAAGCACCACATGGTGAAATCGGTTTTTCAGTTTGACCATAAACAATCAGCTCTGAAAATTCTCTTTGCCCTTCAGATACAGCCTTAAAAATGGCTGTTCTCTCACCGCAATTGGTCAAAGGATAGCTAGCATTTTCGATATTCACTCCCGTGTAAACACTTCCGTCTTTGGCTACTAAAACTGCTCCGATAGGAAAGTGAGAATAGGGGACATAGGCATGTTTGCTGGTTTCAATTGCCAGTTCAATCAACTCAGTAGTCGCCATCTGCCAATTCTCCTTTTAAAATGGCTACCCCAGCTGACGTTCCAATACGGGTCGCACCTGCTTCCACAAAGGCAAGAGCATCTGCATAAGAACGAGCTCCACCAGCAGCCTTGACACCCATATCAAGTCCAACTGTTTCACGCATCAATTTGACATCTGCTATCGTAGCACCACCAGTTGAAAAGCCAGTAGATGTTTTGACAAAGTCAGCCCCAGCTTTTTGGGCTAATTGGCAGGCTACAACTTTTTCTTGGTCAGTCAGCAGGCAAGCTTCAATAATGACTTTCACTAACTTGTCCCCACTTGCTTCCACGACTGCGCGAATATCTGACTCCACCAAGGCTAAATCACCTGATTTGAGAGCTCCAACATTGATTACCATGTCAATCTCGTCAGCCCCATTTTGGATAGCTTCTTTTGTTTCAAATGCTTTCACGGCTGAAGTTGTTGCTCCCAAGGGGAAACCTACTACTGTGCAGACCTTGACATCTGTGCCTTCAAGCCCTTTTTTAGCATATTCAACCCAGGTCGGATTAACGCAAACACTGGCAAAATCATACTCTCTAGCCTCAGACAACAAACTATCAATTTGATTTTCTGTTGCATCTTGCTTTAAAAGCGTATGATCGATATATTTATTTAATTTCATATTCGGATTCTCCTGCGGTTTATGAGATAATTTCTATAATTTCTCGTAAACTTTGCACCCTATCATTTATTTTAACATATTTTTGAAAATCTGTAACTAGCTGAGGAGAAATTTTTCCATTTGTGTATACTTTTGCAACAATTTCTCCCTTTTGAACGGAATCTCCAACTTTCTTTTCAAAAACAATTCCTGTTTCATAGTCCAAGGCATCAGACTTGACTGCACGGCCTGCCCCCAGTCTCATAGCATAAAGCCCAAATTCCATAGCTGGAAGAGCTGAAATGACACCCGTTTCCTGAGCAGGGATTTCCACCACATGGGTAACATTGACAGGACGATAGAGGTCTTCCAAGTCTCCACCTTGGGCTTGGACCATCTCCTCAAACTTAGCCAGTGCTTGACCATTTTCAAGATGTTGGCGAACTTCTTCAACTGTCTTGTTTACATTTGCCAGGCCAAGCATAATTTGAGCCAATTCACAGATGAAGTGGGTAATATCCTGACGGCCTTGACCTTGTAAAATCTCCAATGCTTCAAGGATCTCCAGACGATTTCCAATAGCACGCCCTAAAGGCTGGCTCATATCCGTAATCACTGCTACCGTTTTTCTACCAACTGCCTTACCAAGTTCCACCATGGTTTGAGCCAATTCTCGCGCTTCATCAACCGTCTTCATGAAGGCACCTTCTCCGACAGTTACGTCTAGCAAAATAGCATCCGCTCCTGCCGCGATTTTCTTGCTCATCACCGAACTCGCAATCAAAGGAATCGTGTCAACAGTTGAGGTCACATCACGGAGGGCGTAGAGAAGCTTATCAGCTTTGACAAGCTGGTCTGATTGCCCAATGACAGATACACCAATATCCTGAACCTGACGAATAAAATCCTCTTGACTGCGTTCCACTTGATAGCCCTTAATGGACTCCAATTTATCAATTGTCCCACCAGTATGGCCGAGACCACGACCACTCATTTTTGCGACTGGAACTCCAAAACTCGCTACTAAAGGAGCTAAAATCAAGGTCACCTTATCACCAACACCACCAGTAGAATGCTTGTCAACCTTAACCCCATCAATAGCAGATAAATCAAACTCTTGCCCTGTCTGAACCATATTCATGGTCAAATCAGATATTTCTCGAGTCGTCATTCCTTTGAAATAGATAGCCATAGCAAAGGCAGACATCTGATAATCAGGAACAGTTCCTGACACATAGCTTTCAACTAGCCATTCAATTTCACTCGAAGTCAGTTCTTGACCGTCTCGTTTTTTTTGGATTAAATCAACTGCTCTCATTCGTTCACACTTCTAAGGATATAATATCCCTTATCTTTTTTGACGATTTCACAATTGCCAAACACCTCTTCCATCTTGGACTTGGCGCTTGGGGCCCCTTGTTTTTTCTGGATAACGATTGTTAAATCTCCACCAGTTTCCAAGAAATCTTTACTTTTCTCAATGATTTCATGAACCACTTGCTTGCCCGCACGGATAGGAGGATTGGAAATGACATGGTCAAATTCCCCTTCAACTTGTTCATAGATGTTGGACTGGAAAATCGTCGCTTCTACTTTATTTCGTTCAGCATTTTGTCGCGCCAAATCCAAGGCACGATTATTGATATCAACCATGGTCGCCTGAACTCCGTAAACCTTGACCAAGGACAAACCTAATGGACCGTAACCACAGCCGACATCAAGGACAGTTTCTCCTTGGTTGACCTCCAGACACTTGAGCAATAGTTGACTTCCAAAGTCAACCATTTTCTTGCTAAAAACACCCGCATCCGTCAGAAAAGTCATTTTTTCTCCCAACAATTCTACTCTCAACTCATGAATGTCGTGAGCAGCGTCAGGATTTTCTGCATAGTACATTTTACTCATGAAACTATTTTACCATAATTTGACTTAAATTGTAAATCGTTTACATATCCAGAATGAGACAAAAAGATTGAAGGAAGTTGCTTTACAATAGCTCCCCTTCAATCTCTTTCAACTTTTATAAGCAAATTGTATTTCATCTAGGACTACAGTTATCATTGCCACGATAAAACAATTTATTGTCTATCATCAGACGCATTGTCAGCGCTATTTCTTTACTTTTAAATATTTCACTATCAATAGGATTCCCAACAAAATGTTTAAATAAAAGCCCAACTGATAAGTTTGTGTCAGGATTTCCAAACTTGTCCAAAGTCGTATCAAATCTTCTAGCGACATGCGGAAGAAATAACCCTCTGTAGCAATCCACAAAATCAAAAATAGATAACTTCCAGCAGCAAGCCATTTCGCCCATCGTTTTTTTAGAAAGAAAGCAATCAAGAGTGAACATATAAAAACAACTGTTACAATGGCATGTTCCATCAAAAAAGTAAAACCGTAATAGATTTCCACAAAGCGTCTACCATTATCCGCATTGACTCCTCTTATAAAAGGTAGTGCAAAACTTAAAATAAAACAAAGTTCCAATATATAACGTTTTAAAATTTTCATAGTACACCTCCTATCAGTTGTGAACTAAAAAGCCCCCTTTATAGCTGATAAGTCAGTAGAAAGCAGCTCCTACTTCATCAATAAATTGTTCATCCTCTATCTACTTATAGTATATACTATTGACTTACCACATTCAAGAAACCGCTTTATTTTTTTAACTTTTTATGGTATGATAGACAAAATATCTAGGGGAAAACAAATGACCAACGAATTTTTACATTTTGAAAAAATAAGCCGCCAGACTTGGCAATCTTTACATCGAAAGACAACACCTCCTTTGACAGAAGAAGAATTGGAATCTATCAAGAGTTTTAATGACCAAATCAGTCTTCAAGACGTTACAGATATCTATCTCCCCCTAGCCCATCTGATTCAGATTTACAAGCGAACTAAGGAAGATTTAGCCTTTTCAAAAGGAATTTTCCTCCAACGTGAAAGTAAATCTCAGCCTTTTATTATTGGGGTTTCTGGGAGTGTTGCCGTTGGAAAATCCACAACCAGTCGCCTACTTCAAATCCTGCTTTCTAGAACTGTAACTGATGCTAGTGTTGAGTTGGTTACAACTGATGGCTTTCTCTATCCCAACCAGACCTTGATTGAGCAGGGGATTTTAAATCGTAAAGGATTTCCTGAAAGCTATGATATGGAAGCTCTTCTCAACTTCTTGGACCGGATTAAAAATGGTCAAGATGTAGATATTCCTGTCTATTCTCATGAAGTCTACGACATCGTACCTGAGGAAAAGCAAAGCGTCAAAGCTGCTGATTTTGTGATTGTTGAAGGAATCAATGTCTTTCAAAATCCACAAAACGAGCGTCTCTATATCACTGACTTCTTTGACTTTTCCATCTATGTTGATGCTGCAGTCGATGACATCGAGAGTTGGTATCTGGACCGTTTCTTGAAAATGCTGAGCCTAGCCCAAAACGACCCTGATAGCTACTATTATCGTTTTACACAAATGCCGATTGGGGAAGTGGAATCCTTTGCCCATCAAGTCTGGACCAGTATCAATCTCACAAATCTACAAAATTATATTGAACCAACCAGAAATCGTGCGGAAGTGATTCTTCATAAAAGCAAGAACCATGAAATCGATGAAATTTACTTAAAAAAATAATTTTCCCTTGTCAAAACGTAAGTTTTCAGATATAATGGTATAGTTAGTAAATATGGAGGTAAGAACATTGGCAAACATTAAATCAGCTATCAAACGCGCTGAATTGAACGTTAAACAAAACGAAAAGAACTCAGCTCAAAAATCAGCTATGCGTACTGCTATCAAAGCTTTCGAAGCAAACCCATCTGAAGAACTTTTCCGTGCTGCTAGCTCAGCTATCGATAAAGCAGAAACTAAAGGTTTGATTCACAAAAACAAAGCAAGCCGCGACAAAGCTCGTCTTTCAGCTAAACTTGTTAAATAAGAAACAGTCCATAGAGGCTGTTTTTTTGTCTCTAAATAGGAAAAGGTAGAAAATGAAAATCGCAATTATCGGATATTCTGGTGCTGGTAAGTCAACTCTAGCAGAAAAATTATCTAACTACTACTCCATCCCAAAACTGCACATGGACACACTCCAATTTCAACCTGGTTGGCAAGACAGTGATCGCGAATGGATGTTGACCGAGATGAAAAACTTTCTCACCAAGCATGAATCTTGGGTCATTGATGGGAATTATTCTTGGTGTTTCTATGAGGAAAGAATGCAGGAAGCTGACCAAATCATCTTTCTCAACTTTTCTCCATTGACCTGTCTCTTTCGAGCCTTTAAACGGTATCTCACATACCGAGGCAAGGTCAGAGAAAGTATGGCAGCTGGTTGTCAAGAACAATTTAATTGGGAGTTTATCAGATGGATTCTCTGGGATTGCCGAACAAATAATGCTAAGGAAAGATACCAAAAATTAAGTGATACCTACCCTGAAAAGATGCATATTCTCCATTCTCAAGCAGAAATTGATTATTTCTTGCGATCTTTAAAAAGTAAACAATATAGTAGCATTTCATTAAAATCAGCATGTATTGATTGACTAAAAAAGGAAGTTTTTCATCCAGAAAGTCTTCCTTTTTTCCTTTTATTCAACAATTAAAAATAACTCGAGCAGTTTATAAATCAACAATAAAATTTCCCTAGAAATGAAGAGAATCTTGTTCATAGTTTCTGAGTTCGTGATACAAAAAAACTGAAGGAAGTATAGTTCTACTTCTTTCAGTTTTTTATTGTCTCAATTTAGAAAAAACTTCTCCAATCTTACCTTCGATAACTAAATCAGCTTGGCTGTCTTGAGGAGTGCTAGACTTGTTGATAACGACAAGCTTTGACCCTGAAAAATAATTGATTAGGCTAGCTGCAGGGTAAACAACTAAGGAAGTTCCACCAATGATCAACAAATCTGCTTGCTGAATGGCTCGAGCTGCGCAACTAAATACATCCATATCTAGCGCTTCCTCATAAAGGGTCACGTCAGGTTTGACCACCTTGCCACAATCTAAGCAGTAGGGAATTGGACCTTCAAGTTCCAAAAAGGCGGTCAAATCATAAAAGCGATGACAGCCCAAACAATAATTACGATCTGCACTACCATGCAGTTTCAAAACTTTCTGAGATCCTGCCATTTCATGGAGGCTATCGATATTTTGCGTCACAATCGCCTTTAATTTACCTGTTTTTTCCAAATACGCTAGATAATCATGTGCTAAATTCGGCTTGGCATCTGGATAGACCAGATACTTTTTGTAGAAATTAAAAAAATCCTCTGGATAGCGTTCAAACATAGTGCGTGAAACCAGTTGCTCGGCAGTAAAATGGCGACCTAGTTTCAGACTATATATACCATCTGAACTACGAAAATCTGGAATATTAGACTCTGTAGAAACCCCTGCACCACCGAAAAAGACAATTCTCTGACTTTGATCAATAATACCTTGTAATTGTTCAATCTTATCCATTTTGTACTCCTAGGAATTTTCAAGTTAAAAAGTTGAAAGTCTTGACTTCTTGTCAACTTGGCTTCCAACTTTATTTGATTATGATTTAGATATTAAACTGACTAGTCTCGGTCCTTTGACACAATTAGGCTTTCTTCAATTTCCTTATTCTTACCTATTTCAGGATTGATTCATTGTTGATAGTTATCATTTTGAGAACAAGAGAAACCATTCTGAATATAGCCTACCTCTAGTCTGCAATCAAGGTTTCTAATCCAACCTTCATCATATCGGTGAAGGTATTTTGGCGTTCTTCTGCAGTTGTATCTTCATCTGGATTGACCAAACTATCAGAAATAGTCATGATGGCAAGCGTGTCAACATGGTGTTGGGCTGCCAGATAGTAAAGGGCTGCTGCTTCCATTTCCACAGCCTTGACTCCCCATTTACCAAGCTCGATATTCTTTTCAAAGTAATTTGAGTAAAAGACATCAGATGATAAAACGTTCCCAACGTGGGTTGTCATACCGAGTTCTTTAGCAATATGATAAGCCTTATCCAACAAATCAAAGCTAGCGATTTGTGGGAAATCATACTGTGGCCAGTCATTGCGGATGATGTTAGAGTTGGTTGCAGCTGCCTGCGCCAAAACCAATTCACGTACGTGGACATCTGCATTCAAAGATCCTGCAGTTCCCACACGAATCAATTTTTTCACTCCGTAGTCAACAATTAACTCACGCGCATAAATCGAAATAGATGGCATTCCCATCCCAGTTCCCATAACAGATACACGGTGACCCTTGTAAGTACCAGTGTATCCAAACATGTTACGCACTTCGTTAAAGCAAACAGCATCTTCAAGGAAATTCTCCGCAATAAATTTAGCACGAAGAGGATCCCCAGGAAGAAGAATTTTATCAGCAATTTCACCCTGCTGAGCAGCAATATGGATAGACATAATTATGATACAAAGAGCGACAAGAAAACGACTGAAAATTAGGAATCTGATGAGAAATCCTGATTTCTCATCAGATTATCTATTTTCCAAGTTTTCCGCTCGTGTTCAAATCAGAACACACGCTCTACCTTTCTTTTTTTATATTCAGGATAGCGACAGAGAACAAAGTAAAAATAGGAAACTGACGACGCATCGCAGATGCTAGACAGTTTATCTTTTTTACATAGTTCTCCGCCCGTATTCAGTTCAGCAAATACGGTTTACCCATCCTTTCTTTCTTAATTTTGATGACAAATAGGAGAATAGCACGGGTTCAATTCAAAACCAAACTACCCTCTCTAAGTTTTTAGAAAAGTTTTCCGCTCGTGTTCAAATTAGAACACACGCTCTACCTTTCTTTTTTGTATATTTAGGATAGCGACAGAGAACAAAGTAAAAATAGGAAACTGACAACGCATCGCAGATGCTAGACAGTTTATCTTTTTTACACAGTTCTCCGCCCGTATTCAGTTCAATGAATACAGTTAACCCATCCTTTCTTTATTCTAAAATTTATAATCAAAAAGATACTAAACCCGTCAAAAAGCAAAGGGAAAATAGGAGTTGAGTGCAGTGAGCGATGCTCGCTAGACCAACTATCTTTTTCCCACTGCTTTTAGGGTGGGTTCAATTCCTTTCTTTCTTAATTTTGATGATATTGAGAAGATTAGACCGGCTTCAATTCAAACCCGAACTCCCCTTCTCTTCTGAGTTTTTAGAAAAGTTTTCCGCTCGTGTTCAAATCAGAACACGCGCTCTACCTTTCTTTTTTTATTTTTATAGCTAGGAAAAATCGGATTCAATCATGGCTCCGATAAACCTACTTCTTTTTTATTTCAAACAGTTATTGATAAATTGACACTAGTTTTTAATCTTTTAAGATAAATCTTTGATTAGAAGGAACGGTCGTTCTCTACCTTATTACTCTATTCTTTGACTTCTGACACAGTATGTTAGCCCAAGAAAAACTGTCTAATATTTTTGCAAATTCATAGGCTAAAACAGCTGTTACTAAGAGATAGGGAAGAGAATCCAAACCTAGCCCAGTGAAACCTATTACTAATCCAGTTGCAGACCAGGGAGCCCTCAAGGTCACAGACAAAAAGCAAACCGATCCCAAAAGCAAAATGCTTGGCTGGCTATCCCCACCTAGAATCATTCCAAAGAGAGCAGCTCCAGCCATCCCCAAGGCAAAAGATGGCGTAAGTGTACCACCATAGGCCCCTGCCCACAGAGTAATAAGAACGACCAGTGCTTTTAGGATAAACAAGAGGAATACTGTTTTGCCATTGCTACCATTCAATACTTCCTGAGCCATCATACGTCCATTTCCAAGTAGATGTGGAAAATAACTTGCCAACCCAGCAAGAAAAAGAAAAGCTGTAGGCAATGTGAGAAGTACTCGTTTATCTTTTATCCTGTTTGAAGACACTTCTTTACTTAAGCGACCAAAAAACCAAGCTAATGGGGTTAAGAAAAGAAGTAATAAGGGAATAATCCACGTTTCCTTTAATGACCATGCAATGGCTGGAATCTGGTAGAGAGCATGATCTGAAATAACCAAACCTGCTGTATAGGTTGACACATAGGTAGTCAAACCGACTAAGACAAATCGTTTAATAGATAGAGCAATTCCTAGAGTTTCAAAAACAAAGAAGACACTTGTTAATGGAACCTGGTAGACAGCTGCTAAACCAGCACCAGCACCACAAGCAAGGAGAAAGATTTGATCCTTCTTAGAGAGAGAACATATTTTTCCAATTGGTCCTGCAAATAGAGTTCCAATCTCTCGTGGCGCAGCTTCTTTACCAATAGGTGCTCCCCCTCCAACTGCAATAATCTGCCAAATTGAATGAAATAGCTGTTTTAAAAAATGAAGTTTGTATTGTGAAGTCTCATCCTTCATCTGTGCTTTAATGGAAAAAATCTGTGATTTTTTTTGCAAGAAATACCAAACCAAGGATGAGCTGACACCCACGATTATTAAACTTAATCCTATCCGCGATGAGGAAACTCCATCTGTCAAGAATACAGTTTGATGCTCTGATTGACCAAAAGCTATCCCCTCTATCATCTTTAAAAGATAATGTAGAAAAATACCAGATAAACCTGAAACTATTCCTTGCAAAATGACTGCTAGGAATAATTTAAGATTATAAGGGATTTTCTGAAAAATACTCCTCAATTCTTTTAACATAGTAATAATTCAGCAAAAACGGCTTTCAGTAAGCCTTTAAAATCACCTTTAACACACTCAGTCACTTCTATAACCTCTTCGTGGTTAATCTCTTCTTTGAAACAAGTAGTATAATTAGTAATACATAAAATTCCTAGAAATTTCAAACCTGAGTAGGCTACAACAATAACTTCAGGAGCAGTTGACATTCCGACCACATCTGTTCCAAGCATCTTATAGGTACGAATTGCTACTCGTGTTCAAATCAGAACACCTCACTCTACCTTTCTGTTTAATTTTGTTCTTTCACAGAGAGCTACCTGAGTTCTATTCAAGCTCAGGTAGTACTTCTCTTATAAACTAAATCATCTCATTATTAAATAGTAGGATTTTTTACAAGACATCGTCATCAGAAATCTTAGAATTTAATGTCGTTCCCCAATGGGTAATTTTACGGTGGGGTTGAGCTAAAATTGGTCTGTTTTCATAGATTGTTTGCCATCTATTCCATAGTAGACCTGTCTTTTTCTCAATCTTAATTCGCAGATTTCTCATATTTTCTTTGATTGGGAGGTTGAGGACAAAACCTGCAGTCTGGTTGCGACCGTTTCCTTCCCAAGAACGACTACGAACAACTTGGTTTCCATCTTTGTCTACTGTAACTTCTTCCCAAGTTATAGAATAGCGGGCAATGTAAGCTCCACTATGTTGAATTGTCAATGTTTTGTCTTTTGCAGGAGTCTGACTGATTGGTTGAACTGGCTTAGAAACTTGTGTCGCCGTCTCACCATTCGTAGCGATAAAGCGGAAAACTTCTACTTCTGCAAGACTGAGGGCTTGATTGTTCTTACGTAGTTGCACACGAACACGGCGTCCCAATTTCCCATTTAATTGAACATCCAAGCTCGTTCCGTCAAGTTTAGAAACATACTGTCTAGCAACTTCTTTCCCTTTTTCATCATATAAAATCACATCAAAGTCTGACAGACGTTTAGAAAGTTCTCCATCCCCACGGTTATGAAGGCGAACAAGTCCTACCTGTTCTGTACGACCTAAATCAACTTCCCACCAAGGTTGATTTTCAAATTTTGTATGGGTAATTGATTGTTGGCTATAACTACTATTGGTATTGCCGTCCAAGGCACGACTAGCATCTCCACCAAAATCAGTAGAACTTTGCTTAGCTTGTTTTTTCCAAGCGATATTCTCAGCACGATATACTTGGACTTCTGCAAGACTGAGGGCATTATAGCCTTCTAGCTCAATCCGAACATAGCGCGCTTTTTTATGGTTAATTGCAATTTGTGCTGACACATCTTTAAGAGATGTTATTCGTTTTCTCTCAATTTCTTTACCAGAACTGTCTAACAGAATGACATCAAAGTTTGCCAATCTATCCTGGGCAGTGTCTGTTCGGTTGTAAATATTGATTTGGCGAATGGTTTCTTCTTTAGCCAAATCTACTTGCCACCAAGGCTTAGATTGGAAGTTGGTATGAGTGACAGAATTGTGACCATAGTTACCATCAACTTTGCCATCCACAGCTCTTCTAGCATCTCCTCCGAAAGCTGTCGAACTTTGAGTAACTTGTTTTCCTAAGGCAATATTTTCCATTGGTTCAGCGCTTGGTTGACTAGAAGATTGAGGCAGAGCCTGTTTCTTAAAGAATCGCACTTTATCCAATTTCGGATCACGATAACCATGTTTGTCTAGGGTAGCTCGTTTACCAATATTAAAGTTAGGAATATCATTCATTCGACTTTCAAAATAGCCACGAGAACGGTGTTTAAATCGTGAATTACCTGTAAATGTAACAATATCACGATCATTATGAATCAAGGGAGTCACAACATTATCATTATCAACCACATAATGCTTAATTTTTCCACTAACAGCTAATTTACGGCTTTCCAAACCAACATCCCAGAAACCATTCTTAGCATTCCAAACAGTTCTGGAAGTAATCACTTTAGGAGCACTGAAAGTCGTCACTTTTCTCAATACATGGTTATAAAAATCAGGATATTTTTGGTAAGCTTCAACCGCTGCAATCTGAGCTAGGTAGCCTCCAAGAGAATGACCTGTCATATACAACTTGGTAATACTTGTATCCTTGGCTAATTCCCCAACAACCTTGCGGATATCATCCGCTTGAGCTGGTTTATTTCCACCTAATAAAACCAAATCTGCACTTAAGTCTTTGGCGTCATTAACTCGCGTTCCACGAATAGCCAACATGTGCACCGTTCCATCTTTGAGATAAGGAAGGTCGCTCTTAGTCTCAAATAAGAAAGCATCCAAGCCACTATCTGTATGGTAGGCTTTTTTCATTTTCCAGAAAGGAGCCAATTCATTGTGCATGAGTTTGTATTCTTGACGGTCAAGATAGAGACTCGGGAAAGGATTCTTATGATCTAAAATTTTCTCAATATAATCATCGTCTCGATAGGCTAGCTCCATAAAGAGAAGAGAATCACGGTCTGTGACATACCATTCTTTCTTATTGTCATCTTCTCCATCTGCCAAACCATCCCCATCACTGTCTGCTAGCAAGGGATGACTGTTATATCCTAGATAATCCTTACCATCTTTGTTGTAAACATAAAGTTCATCTTTGTTTTTGATGCCATCTTGGTCATCATCCCCTTCCAAATCAAGAACTTTTTCACCATAGAGAGATTCATCAATCAAATCATTTTCTAAATGCAATTCCCCTTTGGAAATCTTCACCAAATCTTCTGCTGTTAGAGAACGAGTATTTGTTGGTTTTTCTGTCACAACTTCTTCTTTAGTTTCTTCTACAGGAGCATGAATAGGTGAGTCTTGAGCTGGCTCTGTTATCTCTACTTTTGACTCTTCCTTTTTGTTTTCAAGAACTTCACTTGCTTCCGGAAGCGTTTGAGGAGCTAGTCTTGACTCCTCTGTAAGAGGAGTTTCTAGTTTTGGAGCAACATTTTCCGGCTCTCTCAATTCCTCCTTAGAATCTAGCACTCTTGTTGCCACTTCAGATGTTACATCTTGCTTTAGTTCATTGGCTGAAATTCCAGCTGGAGCTAGAAATGCGAAGCCGACTGCAACAGATACAACTCCGATACTTAATTTTTTTATGCCAAATCGCATAATTCGTTGACCGATTTTCATTATTCTTTATCTTTCTTTTCGTTTATTTGTAAGCAGACTCAAACTAAATCTCCTTGTCCCCTATCTAGGACAAGACTAAGAAATTCAGAAAGTAATACTCTTCGAAAATCTCTTCAAACCACGTCAGCGTCGCCTTACCGTAGATATGGTCACTGACTTCGTCAGTCTTATCTACAATCTCAAAACTGTGTTTTGAGCAACCTGCGACTAACTTCCTAGTTTGCTCTTTGATTTTCATTGGGTATAAATTCATTCTTATCTCTTCTTATCATCCTAGTCTGCTTGGCTAGGAAGCTAATGCTAGTATACTAGAATCTTGTCTTTCACAATGCTGGCTATCAGACTCTTTCAGTTACAAGAGTAGGAAGAAACCCATAGTCTACCTATGTTTCTTCTTTGTTCCGAATAGTCAACCATGAAAGGAAAGAGGCATTCCCCCTTTTAAATCTTTTTTCTTACAATTCAGCAAGAATCGCTTTAAGCAAGCCCTTGAAGTCACCTTTAACACGTTCGGTTACTTCCACAACTTCTTCGTGGTTGAGTTCTTCTTGGAAACCAGCCGCAAAGTTAGTAATACATGAAATTCCCAGAACTTTTAAACCTGAGTGGGCTGCCACGATCACTTCAGGAACCGTAGACATACCGACTGCATCAGCTCCCAATGTCTTATAGGCACGGATTTCTGCTGGTGTTTCATAAGTTGGACCAGTTACACCGATATAGACACCTTCATCAAGCTTGATACCAAGTTTTTTAGCCACTTCATGGGCAGTAGCACGGTATTCTGGTGTGTAGGCCTTAGACATATCTGGGAAACGAGGACCAAAGTCATCCAAGTTTTCACCCATCAATGGGTTTTGACCTGTCATGTTGATATGGTCTGAGATAGCCATCAAAGTACCAGGCCCATATCCAATACCACCAGCAGCATTGGTTACAATGACACCTTCACATCCAAGAACTTTCATGACACGAACTGGGAAAGTCACAACTTCCAGAGGGTTGCCTTCGTAGAAATGGAAGCGACCTTGAAGAGCCAAGACCTTGCGACCTGCAAGTTCCCCATATACCAATTTACCAGCGTGACCGACTACTGTTGAACGACCCCAGTTTGGAATCTCAGCATAGTCTACTACAACTGGATTTTCGATTTCTTCTGCCAGTTCTCCCAGTCCTGATCCAAGGATTAGACCGAACTCAGGCGTTTGGATTCCCTTGTCCTTCAGGAAAGCAGCTGTTTCATTGATTTTATCTAAAAATGTCATTGTGTGTCTCCTTTATTAGTTTTTAGCATTTGACCGATTTTGTCAAAGGTTTTGGCATTGCGAATGGTAATGTGGCGATAGAAAGGCATCTTGAGCAAGTACTTGTGATAGGCAGTCTTAGAGTAGGATTCTTCAGAGAATTTTCCCCAGAAAATCCCAAGTTTTCCAAAATGAAGCACCTCATCTTTCAGCTCTAAACTTTCAACTGTCGCGATGACTTGGTTCACATCCAAAACTTCTGTGTAGAAGAGGACATCTTTTCGTGCCAAGTCTTCGTTCCACCAAGCTGGTAGATTCTCCACTTCTGCTTCATAGTCTTCTTGACTCAGTAGGGAAAAACTCTGAATAAATGGATAACGAGTCCCAAAGAAAGCCTCTAACTTTTCAATCAATCGGGCTTTGGGAACTGTCGAAGTAAAGAAAACATTGCCACTGTTGATGTAGCTTTCAACCTTTTCCAGTCCCAATTCTGTCAGTTCTTGACGAAGATCCGCCATGACGACCTTATTCTTACCACCAACATTGATACCTCTCACCAGCAAAGCATAGCGAGTCATATTATACCAATTTATCTAAGAAACTTTCCCCAATCATGGCAGTTTCAACACCAAAGTTATCCGCAACTGTTGCTGAAATATCTGCAAAATGTCCTACTGGAATGACACCATTTCCTTTAAAGGCAGGACTGTAAGCCAACAATGGAATATATTCACGAGTGTGGTCTGTTCCTGCGTAAGTTGGGTCGTTCCCGTGATCTGCAGTAATCAAGAGAAGGTCATTCTCTCTCATGGCTGCGATAATTTCAGGTAAACGTTCATCAAACTCATGCAAACAATCACGGTAACCGTGAGCATTACGACGGTGGCCGTAAAGGGCATCAAAGTCAACCAGGTTTGTGAATGAGAATCCTTTTTCAAACTCAGCAAGTCCCATAGTCTTCAATAGTGTATCAATTCCATGGCTGTTTGACTTGTTATGGCCCATGTCGTGGTTGATACCAGCACCGTTAAAGATATCGTTGATTTTACCAACAGCATAAGTATCGATACCTGCTTCATTGAGTTTATCGAGAACGGTTGGAGCAAATGGAGAAACGGCCAAGTCACGACGGTTGGCTGTACGAGTGAAGTTACCTGGTTCACCAACATATGGCCGAGCAATGATACGTCCTAGAAGGGCTGGGCGCTCAAGGGTGATTGAACGTGCGTATTCACAGATACGGTACAATTCATCCAAAGGAATAATGTCTTCGTGGGCAGCAATTTGCAAGACTGGGTCAGCTGAAGTATAGATAATCAACTCTCCAGTTTCCATCTGACGTGGTCCAAAATCATCGATAACAGCCGTTCCTGAGTAAGGTTTGTTGGCTTCACGAATAACCTTGCGTCCTGAGAATTCTTCAATTTTTGTCAAGATTTCTTCTGGGAATCCGTTCCAGAAAGTATCGAAAGGCTCAGTAATATTGAGTCCCATGATTTCCCAGTGACCAGTCATGGTATCCTTACCAAGAGATACTTCTTCCAATTTCGTCGCATATCCTGTTGGATTGCTTTCAGCTGGTACCGTCTTAAGAGGAGTTTCACGAGGAATATTTCCAAGACCTATTTTAGCCATGTTTGGGACATTCAAACCAACTGTTTTTGAAATGTGTCCCAGTGTGTCAGAGGCACCATCTGGAACCCCTGCATTGACAAAGTTATTGGCATCTGGTGCAGCTCCGATTCCTACAGAATCCAGTACTACCAAGTGAATACGATTAAATTTAGACATCTTATGCCCCCTTCTATTTTTCTTTTCTTGAGGTTAAAATCTGAACGCCATCTTGTCCAGCAACGATTACCTTATCCACCATTTGGTTGAATAAGCCGTGCTCCACGACACCAACGACATGGTCCAATTCTTGTCCGAAAGCAATTGGATCTTCAATGACATCCAAGGCAAGGTCAATGATAAAGTTCTGCATATCGGTCACAAAACGTTGGCCATCTTTTTCACGGAAACTTGGTTTGTAGCCAGCTCGTTCAAAACGACGAAAGACCTGCTCTGCACCATACTGAACCACTTCTACTGGCAATTTAAAAGCACCTAGTTTGTCTACCAGCTTGCTTTCATCCACCACCCAAATATATTCTTTTGAGGGCGTTGCTACAACCTTCTCCATCAGAAGGGCACCACCACCGCCTTTGATTCCGTTAAACTGGCTATCCACTTCATCCGCCCCGTCAACCGTCACATCAACCAAGTCTACTTGGTCAATAGACTTGAGCGGGATGTTAAGACCTTCAGCCTGTTTACTAGTCACACTAGAAGTTGTTACAGCTGTAATCTGCAATCCTTCTTCCTTGATACGACGACCGATTTCTTCGACAAAATAATAGGCAGTCGAGCCTGTTCCAAGTCCAACGACCATTCCATCGCTCACGAACTCAGCAGCCTTGATACCTGCCATTTTCTTCAGATTTTCCACCGATTTACCTCCATCATTCTCAGTTCTTATTTTACTATGAAACCGCTTTTTATTCAAGTGAAAAGATCAAATTTACATTTTTCATCAATCTTTCTTTAAAAATATGCATTTTCTTTTTACCAAACGAATAAAAATGAGTTTATCTTTTATGTATTTGATTTGTTCATCTCTTTCCAGTTCCAAAAATAAGACCTTAACTTTGATACGTCTAGTTTAGCATTAAAGCAGGCGCATTTCAAGAATCATAAATTAAGAGAAGGAAGTAGGTTTATCTATCTATTTTAAACAAGTTTATCTTTGCTTACCCTCTCTTGTTGACAAATAATTTTCATTACTTTAGGAAGACAATTACTAATCTCCGTTGGCAAGACCACATACTGTTCTTGAGCTAGTTCTTGGGCTATAGCTGAATGAAGATGAGTCGCTACTGCCACACGCTCGTAGAGACTGGCCTGTCGGAATTGGCCTGCAACTCCTGCAATCATCCCAGCTAGTGTATCTCCCATACCACCAGTCGCCTGATAGGGACCGCCAACCTGTAACTGGTAATAATCAGATTGGCCAACCTGCCAAATACGAGTAGCTGGACCTTTCTCCACCAAAATTGTTCCTTGAGGGAAGGAAGTCAGGGCACTAGCCGTTGCATCTTCCTTTTGCCTTTTAATCGTAATTCCAGACAGCCTTTCCCATTCTTTTTGGTGGGGAGTTAGGATAAGCTGGTTAGATGGAAACGACAAACTTGTTCTAGCAAGAATGGTCAAGGCCCCTCCATCTACAATCAAAATCTGATTTTGTCTTAAGCCAGCAAAGATCTGTTTGACTAGATCTTCTCCAAAAGCATTGTCTCCTAAACCAGGCCCTAGCAAGATAATTTCTGCCTTCTCCAATTGCTCTTTTAACAATTGCTGGTCTTGAAGAGAAAAGGCCATAGCCTCAGGTAAATGGCTGTGCAGAGCTGGAATATTTTCCCTATCTGTTCCAACAGTCACCAAACCAGCTCCACTTTTAACAGTTGCCAAAGCAGCCATGATGATAGCACCACCATAAGGATAAGTCCCACCAAGCAACAGCAGACGGCCATAGTCTCCTTTATGACTGGTACGAGAACGTTCAATAATGACTTTTTCTAATAATGCTTGATCAATTACTTTCATCGTTTTTTCCTCTCGCTTTTATTATACAACAAAAAGGAGGCGCAGACCTCCTTTTCTACTATTTTCCCTTAAATTCCGTAAAAGTCTGTAAGATTTTGTCTGCTACTGTCGGAGAAAGAGCTCCCTTTATCTTTAGCGTTTCATCTGCATATGGAGTAAGGCCAGCGAAATCTCCAATTTGGACAGAATAGAGAGACGTTTTAAACAGTTCAATATCGTTTTGGTCATTTCCAAAAGCAATGAAGTTCTCCTCACATAACTTTTCAACAGTTGTCGCCTTATGAGTATCCAAGGGGTTGACATAAAGACACTTTTCATGCGTATGATAAGACAGATGGGCTAGCTCCAGTCTTTCTAACTGACCAAGCAGATCATCAAGTAAATCCTCATGGTCACCCATATAAACGACTACCTTAATCGGAGTCCCTAAGTCCTCGAGTTTCTGATGACGAGCTACCTTTAGGGGATCCACACTGGAGAAAAATGGAATCTTCTCTACAATCTGACCACTATAGTCAAAGCAATCATCTACAAAGAAAGGAAGATTATAGGTCTGGCAATAATCCACTAGAGCCTGATAAATCCTAGCATCGAGATTCATTTCATAGATAGCTTTTCCCAGATAATAGGCTACACCACCATTCAAACCTATGACCAAGCGCTGACTAAGCTCGGAACCTAATAAGCCTAAACAATCCCGATAAGAGCGTGCTGAGGCAAATACAACCTCATGTCCATAATCTTCAGCCTTTAAAAGAACCTGCCTAATCTCTTCATCTATGGTCATATAGTCAAAAGACAGTGTCCCATCCAAATCAAATACGAATTTCATTTTCCTAGTCCTTGTCCAATGTCCGAAGTGCTGCCTGATAAGTTTGCTCCATCAGCATAGTAATGGTCATAGGGCCGACACCTCCAGGGACTGGCGTAATATGGCTAGCAAGTGGGGCAACTGCCTCATAATCAACATCCCCACAGAGCTTACCATTTTCATCGCGGTTCATCCCAACGTCAATGACTACCGCACCTGGTTTCACAAAATCAGGAGTCACAAACTTAGCACGACCGATTGCGACCACAAGAATATCCGCTTTTGCAGCCACCTTAGCAAGATTATGGGTGCGTGAGTGAGTCAAGGTCACTGTTGCATTCTTGGCCAAAAGAAGCTGAGCCATGGGTTTTCCAACGATATTAGAACGACCGATGACGACCGCATTTTTACCTTCCAATTCAATCCCATATTCATGAAACATCTCCATAATCCCTGCAGGTGTTGATGGAATCATGACTGGATGACCAGACCAGAGACGCCCCATGTTTAGGGGATGGAAACCATCCACATCCTTTTCTGGATCAATAGCCAATAAAACCGCCTCTTCATCAATGTGTTTTGGTAATGGCAACTGGACCAAAATCCCATGCCAAGCTGGATCCTGATTATATTTAGCAATCAGGTCTAACAATTCCTCTTGAGTAATGGTCTCTGGAACTCGCACTACTTCGCTACGGAAACCAGCCGCAAGAGCTGACCTCTCCTTGTTGCGAACGTAGACTTGGCTGGCTGGATTGTCCCCAACCAAAATCACTACCAAACCAGGCAATAGTCCCGTTTCTTCCTTTAATTGTGTAGTCTTTTCAGCCAACTGCCCCTGCAATTTGGCCGCTAAAGCTTTCCCATCAATAATCTGTGTCATATCACTTCTCTTTTCTTTCAAATATCTTCCATTATACCAAAAACTGCTAGTACCCTCTAACACTTCTTTCCTAGGCTATCCTATAGTTTCAAACTATAAGAAAAAGCTCTGGTTGAGCTTTTCACTAATCTTGTCTTGAAATTTTAAAATAGATTATAAAACCTTACTCAAGAAGTCTTTAGTCCGTTGTTCTTGGGTTTGTTCAAAAATCTGCTCAGGTGTCCCATCTTCAACAACCACACCGTCTGCCATAAAGATAACACGATCTGCCACCTCGCGAGCAAATCCCATCTCATGTGTTACGATAACCATAGTCATCCCTGACTTGGCAAGGTATTGCATAACAGCCAATACCTCACCTACCATTTCAGGATCCAAGGCTGAAGTTGGCTCGTCAAAGAGCAAAACATCTGGTTCCATGGCCAAACCACGTGCTATGGCAATCCGCTGTTGCTGCCCACCTGACAAACTCTGTGGATAAGCGTCTGCCTTATCTGGCAAACCAACTTTTTCCAACAGCTCTTGGGCTCTCTTCTCTGCAACTTCCTTACTTTCACCTTTGGTCTTGATAGGAGACAAGGTAATATTTTCCATCACAGTCATATTAGGAAAGAGATTGAATTGTTGGAAAACCATGCCCATCTTCTCACGCATGGCAAACAGGTCATTCTTCTTGTCCGTAATATCGACTCCCTCAAAGATAACCTTCCCCTTGGTTGCTTCTTCCAACAAATTCATAGAGCGAAGCAAGGTAGATTTCCCGCTTCCCGAAGGACCGATGATAACGACAACTTCTCCTCTTTTAATCTCGAGGTTGATGCCCTTCAATACTTCATTCTTTCCAAATGATTTATGTAAATTTTCAATTTTTATCAAGGTTTCTGTCATTATTTCTTATCTCCTTGTCCCATACGTTTTTCAAAAGCTTTCAAGGCTACTGTCAAAATAGAAGTCATAATCAAGTAATAAAAGGCTGCAAATAAAAGTGGTGTTAAAGGTAGATAGGTTGTTGTAGAAACTGTTGTAGCCCCGTTCCACAACTCCATAACACCGATAGCTGATAAGAGGGAGCTGTCCTTGATAATGGTGATAAATTCGTTCCCCAAAGCTGGCAAGATATTTTTGATTGCTTGTGGCAAAATCACATAGCGCATCGCATTTTTAGGACGAATCCCTAGCGAATAAGCCGCCTCTAGCTGACCTTTTGGAACTGCATTGATTCCGGCACGAACAGTCTCAGAAACATAAGCACCACTGTTCATAGAAATAATCAAAATCCCTGGAATCAGACGAGAAAGATCAACACCTAAAATTCCAACCTGAATAGTCGGAGCATTGATGTGCATAAGGGCAAAGGCAATCATAATCTGAACCATCATCGGTGTCCCACGGAAAATCCAAACGTACAAGTTGGCGAGCCAAACAAGCGGTTTAAACTTTGAACGTTGCCCAAAAGCCAAGACAACACCTAAAATGGTTCCCAAAAAGACAACACAGATAGAAATGAGAACCGTCACAACAGCCCCATAGTTAAAATAAGGTAAATACTTAGGTAAAAAAGAAAAATTCATAGTCACACTGCTTTCTAAAATAGAATACTGTATGATTATAACATGTATTGAATTAAAATTCAAACCTTTTATCCGATTTATTCAAAAAAACTTTAAGCTGGTAGAATTAGCGAGAAATCTTAGTTTTTTCTAGTCAAGTTGGCCTCCTTTATGGTAAAATAGTAACGATAAGAAATGAAGGAGAATCAAAATGGAATCACATTTGGTTAGAATCATCAACCGCCTTGAAGCAATGGCAAAAGACGGCGGAAATTTAAAACGTAATTTTGAACGCGAAGGAGTCGTTGTTGCAGAAGTTGCATACAGCCACGACGAAGAAAACGGATCAATCTTTACCCTTCGTGATGTAGAAGCTCGTGAAACGTATACGTTTGACAGCATTGACTTGATTGCAATGGAGATTTACGAACTCCTTTACTAATACAAAACAAGCTGGGATTACACCCTGCATGTCTAACCAAAATCCTTTTTGTCTCACAAATAGGATTTTTTTATAGTCCAAATCCACAAATATTTTCATTGTAACAACTTCTCAAAGCTTCAATCTTTTTACTTGCTTTACACCCCAATCCTGTTATAATGAGAGTATAGAAATTTGACTATTTTTGACCATTAAACAGGTCAGGCTAAAGAAAGAAATGAGGTAGATGTATGCTTTGTCAAAACTGTAAAATCAACGACTCAACAATTCATCTTTACACCAATCTCAATGGAAAACAAAAACAAATTGACCTCTGTCAAAACTGCTATAAGATTATCAAAACAGATCCTAACAATAGCCTCTTCAAAGGTATGACGGATCTGAACAATCGTGACTTTGATCCCTTTGGTGATTTCTTCAATGATCTAAACAATTTCAGACCTTCTAACAACACTCCTCCTATTCCCCCAACCCAATCAGGTGGAGGTTACGGTGGAAACGGCGGTTATGGTTCCCAAAATCGTGGATCCGCTCAAACTCCGCCACCTAGCCAAGAAAAAGGGCTGCTGGAAGAATTTGGTATCAACGTAACTGAGATTGCCCGTCGTGGAGACATTGACCCCGTTATTGGGCGCGACGATGAGATTATCCGTGTCATCGAAATTCTCAATCGTAGAACCAAGAATAATCCTGTTCTTATCGGTGAACCAGGTGTCGGAAAAACAGCCGTTGTCGAAGGTCTAGCTCAGAAAATCGTCGATGGCGATGTTCCACATAAACTACAAGGTAAACAAGTCATCCGTCTGGATGTGGTTAGCCTGGTCCAAGGAACGGGTATCCGAGGACAATTTGAAGAACGCATGCAAAAACTCATGGAAGAAATTCGCAAACGTGAGGATATCATTCTCTTTATCGATGAAATCCATGAAATTGTCGGTGCTGGTTCTGCGAGTGATGGTAATATGGACGCAGGAAATATCCTCAAGCCAGCCCTTGCTCGTGGAGAACTGCAACTGGTCGGTGCCACTACCCTCAATGAATACCGTATCATTGAAAAGGATGCTGCCTTAGAGCGTCGTATGCAGCCTGTTAAAGTCGATGAACCAACCGTGGAAGAAACAATCATTATCCTCAAAGGGATTCAAAAGAAATACGAAGACTACCACCATGTTCAGTATACTGATGCTGCGATTGAAGCAGCTGCAACTCTTTCTAATCGCTACATCCAAGATCGCTTCTTACCTGACAAGGCCATTGACCTCCTAGATGAAGCAGGTTCTAAGATGAACTTAACCTTGAATTTTGTAGATCCTAAAGTGATTGATCAACGCTTGATTGAGGCTGAAAATCTCAAGTCTCAAGCTACACGAGAGGAAGATTTTGAGAAGGCCGCCTATTTCCGCGACCAGATTGCCAAGTATAAGGAAATGCAAAAGAAAAAGGTCACAGATCAAGATACTCCTATCATCAGTGAGAAAACCATTGAGCACATTATCGAGCAGAAAACCAATATCCCTGTTGGCGATTTGAAAGAGAAAGAACAATCTCAACTCATCCATCTAGCCGAAGATCTCAAGTCTCATGTTATTGGACAAGATGATGCTGTCGATAAGATTGCCAAGGCTATTCGCCGTAATCGTGTCGGTCTCGGTACGCCTAACCGCCCAATCGGAAGCTTCCTCTTCGTCGGACCAACTGGGGTCGGTAAGACAGAACTTTCCAAACAATTAGCTATCGAACTCTTTGGTTCTGCTGATAGCATGATTCGCTTTGACATGAGCGAATACATGGAAAAACACAGCGTAGCTAAGTTGGTCGGCGCCCCTCCAGGTTATGTTGGCTATGATGAGGCTGGGCAATTAACTGAAAAAGTTCGCCGCAATCCATATTCTCTTATTCTCTTGGATGAAGTAGAGAAAGCCCATCCAGATGTTATGCACATGTTCCTCCAGGTCTTGGACGATGGTCGTTTGACAGATGGACAAGGACGCACCGTTAGCTTCAAGGACGCCATCATCATCATGACTTCAAATGCAGGTACAGGTAAGGCCGAAGCTAGCGTTGGATTTGGTGCTGCTAGAGAAGGACGAACCAACTCTGTTCTCGGTGAACTCGGCAACTTCTTTAGCCCAGAGTTTATGAACCGTTTTGATGGTATTATCGAATTTAAGGCTCTCAGCAAAGATAATCTCCTTCAGATTGTCGAGCTCATGCTAGCAGATGTTAACAAGCGCCTTTCTAGCAACAACATTCATTTGGATGTAACTGACAAGGTCAAGGAAAAATTGGTTGACCTCGGTTATGATCCAAAAATGGGGGCGCGCCCACTTCGTCGTACTATTCAAGACTATATTGAGGACGCAATCACTGACTACTACCTTGAAAATCCAAGCGAAAAAGACCTCAAGGCAGTTATGACCAGCAAGGGCAAGATTCAAATTAAATCTGCCAAAAAAGCTGAAGTGAAAACTTCTGAAAAAGAAGTATAAATCCTATATAAAAGGAGTAGAAAATGAAATTTTTCTGCTTCTTTTTACTAAAATAACTATAAATTCTTGACAGCTAGGCCTTTGTCCATTAAGATAATAATAAAGATAATAGATAATGAGGAAAATGCAATGGCAAACCCAACTTTCGGAGAAAAAAAAGCGAATACAGACTATGTTGCACGCTATGGAGTGTATGCAGTTATCCCTGACGCTGAACAAAAACAAATTGTTCTTGTTCAAGCGCCTAATGGCGCTTGGTTCCTACCAGGTGGCGAAATTGAAACAGGGGAAAATCATCAGGAAGCCCTAAAGCGTGAATTGATTGAAGAGCTTGGATTCACAGCTGAAATTGGTACCTACTACGGACAAGCTGACGAATATTTCTACTCTCGTCACCGTGACACCTACTACTACAATCCTGCCTACCTCTATGAAGCGACTTCTTTCAAAGAAGTACAAGAGCCACTAGAAGACTTTAATCATATTGCTTGGTTCCCTATTGACGAGGCTATTGAAAATCTCAAACGTGGTAGTCATAAATGGGCCATCCAATCTTGGAAAAAACAGCATAAGATTGACTAATACTCTTCGAAAATCTCTTCAAACTACGTCAGCGTCGCCTTACCTTAGATATGGTCACTGACTTCGTCAGTCTTATCTACAATCTCAAAACTGTGTTTTGAGCAACCCGCGGCTAGCTTCCTAGTTTGCTCTTTGATTTTCATTGAGTATAAATCAAGCGACTTTATTCAAAAAGTGCTATAATAGAATTAGAAAATCGGAGGAAATATTATGAAGCTTATCAATACGACAAACTCACACTCGCAACTTGTAAAAAGTCAGCTAGAAAGTACCGATGCAACCCTTGTTGAGGTTTATTCTGCAGGGAATACAGATGTTATTTTTACCCAAGCTCCGCTTCACTATGAAATCCTCATCTCAAACAAACACCGTGCTATTCGTGAGCCTGAAATCGAAACCATTCAAGAATTTTTCTTGAAACGTAAAATTGATAAGGACTCTATTGATGAAGCCAATATCAAGACACTCTACTCAGAGAAATTGATTGGAATTTCAATCCCAATCAAGTAAGGAAATTGAGTAAAAACTCGACTTGAGCGAAAGTCCAATAAGTCTTTCCATAATAAAACGCATAGTAGCAAGAGTTCTACACCCGCTATTATGCGTTTTTATAATTTTGAATCCTTTTGCTCACGATACTACTATAGAAAAAGATTTGATTCTGCTTCTCACATAATCAAATCTTTTTCTTTTATTAAAAACGAATCGTTTCACGTGTTTTCTCATATGAGGTAACAAAGCGGTTTGTTACACCAGGCTCTGCCACTTCCAATGCTTGAGAAATCTTGTCAAATGAAGCGTGATAATCAAATTCTTTTTCAAAAATATCTAAAGCTTCGTTAAATGCTTCTTGAATGCGTTCATCAAATGAGCGGTAACGGTTAGAATACTGTAATAATTGTTCTGTCAAAGTTGCATATTGTACAATATTATAAGTTTCCGTTTCTAAAGCTTCCATATCATTCGTTGCAATTTCAAGAACTCGGGTAACAGATTCAATGTTAATCATTTTTTGTTCTAACTCAACCATTAAATCCTCGGTATTATTGCTTGCCGTAAAGAATAACTTCAAGAAAGTTTGTGGAATACCTGGCAGATTGCGTTTTTCCATGTATCGCTTGATAGTATGGAGACGATTGACATAAACATTTGCCTTTTGACGTGCATTGATATCATCTTTCTCAATTTGTGTCAGGCGCTCACTAACTGAAATTTGCTCATCTTCAATATCTTTTAGTTGAGTTTGTAAATCCTCAAGATTTTCTTCAAGAACTGAATAAGCTTGGGTTGGTTCTTCTTGATTTGAAGTTATCTCAACAATAGCTGCCTCAAAACTCTCTAATTCTGTCTGAATACGACGAACATGGCTTGCAGCTGTCTCAGGAAGTAAATAGGTCTTGCTCAAACGTGCAATATCTTCTCCCAATAAAGTATTATTCTCTTTCATATGTTGAAGGTAAGTTGGAAGAGTTGCAAGTAGATTTTCCACTACTTTCTGAGCAGAAATTTCTCGAGTAAAAATATCATACAAGGCATTGATTTCCTCTTGTGCCTGTCCATTCTCATATTCGGCATTATCCAATTCCAACTGGCGAATATTCTCTTGGTTTTTCTTGAATGCTTCATAAAGCAAGTGGAAACGTGCTTCAATATCCGTTTCAACAAAATGATAATTAGCATCAATTAGTTTACGATAACCATCTTCTAAATCTTCTAGTTGATCTGGTAGCTCTTTAGATAATGTTGTTACAATTGCTGGTATACGATCAACAATATGTGTCAAAGCCAAGATATGATTTTCAGCATTATCCAAAATCACAGCAGCTTCTACTGGGTCACCCGATGAATTCAAGGTTACAAATTGTGAAAATTCAGATTGGATATTTTCTAATTGTTTTTCAATCTCATCCAAGGCTTGACCATACTGTTCTGAATTTTCAGCAACTCTATGCTGAAGTTCCTCAAATAAATCCAAAGCATGAAGAACACGACCACTATTTTTAGATTCTTGCTTCTCTAAATCTGCCAAAGCATTGCGAATTTCAGCAATATCTTCTTCAATCAAAGTAATTTGACTCTCAATTTGGTCAATTTGATGACTGGCCTTGAGAAAACGAAATGAATGGTTATAGCCTTCTGCTTCAAAGAGATTATTTTCAATATCGGCAAAAGAGTTGAGAGATAAATCGACCCATTTTTGATTCCATTCACGGAAAGCCACTTGACTTTGTCCAATCAAGTGCATATTTTTTACAGCTTCTACTTCATCATTTACTGGAAGATTGTATAGTTCTTCTTTTCTTTCTTCTAGCGCCTCTAATCTTCCCTCATTTCGCTTACGTAGAAAGATTGCCACTACATAAGCCAGAACTAAAATGACTGCAATTGCAACCATTAAATAAATTAGTTGTCCATTAGACATATCAAACTCCTTTTTTACTTGAAACAATCGTAATGATTATATCATATTTTTTAGACCAAGGGAACTACTTCTCCCGATTTTTTAGACATCAAGTGTACTATAAACGGCATTTTCCTCGATAAACTCACGACGAGGTTCTACTCGATCCCCCATCAACATATCAAAGATTTTATCTGCTTCTGCAGCATCGTCCACAGAAACTCTGGCCATCAAGCGATGTTCGGGATCCATGGTTGTTTCCCATAATTGGTGATCATCCATTTCACCCAGACCTTTATAACGCTGAATAGTTGGTTTGGCACGTCCTTCACTGTGGCGGGCCAAGGCCTCTTGGAGTTTGATTTCTTGATCTGCACCTGGCTGGATGTATTCTTTAATCTCGCTTCCAACCTTGACACCATAGATTGGTGGTTGGGCAATATAAACATAACCAGCTTCTAGGATTGGTTTCATATAACGATAAATCAAGGTCAAAAGAAGGGTACGAATGTGGGCTCCATCGACATCGGCATCGGTCATCAAAACAAGTTTTTGGTAACGGGCTTTCGAAACATCAAATTCTGCTCCAAATCCTGTTCCCATGGCTGTGAAAAGACTACGAATTTCTTCGTTGGCTAGAATTTTATCCATACTTGCCTTTTCAACGTTCAAAATCTTACCGCGGATTGGAAGAATTGCCTGAAATTCACGGTTACGACCAGATTTGGCTGATCCACCCGCTGAGTCTCCTTCGACGATGAAGAGTTCTGTTTCAGCAGGATTGTTAGAAGAACAGTCTGCTAGTTTCCCTGGAAGGTTGGAAATTTCCAAACCAGATTTTTTACGAGTGACTTCACGCGCACGCTTGGCAGCCACACGAGCCTTAGCAGCTAAAATCCCTTTTTCCACGATACGTTTGGCAATCTGTGGATTTTCCATGAGGAAATCGGAGAAGGCATCACTGAAGAGGCGATTGGTAATCTTAACCACTTCGCTATTCCCCAGTTTGGTCTTAGTTTGTCCTTCAAACTGTGGATTTGGGTGTTTAACTGAGATAACTGCAGTTAAGCCTTCGCGGACATCTTCCCCTGTTAGGTTGTCTTCATTGTCTTTTAGTAACTTATTCTTACGAGCATAATCGTTGATGACACGTGTCAAGGCTGTACGGAAACCTTGTTCATGCGTTCCACCTTCATGGGTATGAATATTATTGGCGAAACTCATGACATTTTCATGGTAACCAGTTGTGTACTGCATGGCTACTTCAACTGTGATATCATCCATCTCACCATCTGTGTAGATTGGTGTATCAAAGATCACATCCTTGTTCTCATTGATATACTCAACGTAACTAGCAATTCCACCTTCATAATGGTAGTGCTTGGTTTGTTCCAAACCTTGACGCTTATCTGTAATTGAAATTTGAAGACCACGATTTAGAAAGGCCAACTCTTGAATCCGTTTATTTAATTTATCAAAATCAAAAGTTGTTGTTTCAGTGAAGATTTCTGGGTCCGGTGTGAAATGAACCGTTGTTCCAGTTCTATCTGTATCCCCAACCACCTCAAGGTCTGCGACAACATGACCACGACGGTATTCTTGGTAATGAATTTTACCATTTTTGTGGACATGGACGTCTAATTGAGTGGAAAGGGCGTTTACTACTGATGAACCTACTCCGTGAAGACCACCTGAAACCTTGTATCCGCCACCGCCAAACTTTCCTCCAGCGTGAAGGACAGTAAAGACAGTCTCAACGGCAGGTCGCCCTGTTTTTTCCTGAATATCGACTGGGATACCACGCCCATCATCGACAACAGTAATCGAATCATCTGGCTCAATAAAGACTTGAATATGGCTGGCAAATCCTGCCAAGGCCTCGTCAATTGAGTTATCAACAATTTCCCAGACTAGATGGTGAAGACCTTCTTTTGAGGTTGATCCGATATACATCCCTGGACGCATACGAACAGCCTCTAAGCCCTCTAAAACTTGAATTTGACTGGCATCATAATCCTGTGCCTGCAGATTTTTGATTTCTTCTGTCATCTTATTCCTTTTTCTTACATGTCTAATACTTGTCTTAAATTCACGATACTGGTAAACAAGTGGGTAGCTAGTCCTGCAGCTTGCCCGGCTTCGATATCAATCGGTCGATCACCAATGACAAGACCTGAGCTAATCTGATACTTTTCTCTTAAATAAATCATAGACTCAGGATTTGGCTTTCTCTTAAAACCTGAACTAGAAGTCACTACTTCTGTAAAATAGGTTGCTATAGAAGTTTTTTCTAAAATTTCTAAGACCTGATTATTTCGATGAGAGACCAAAAAATGACGCCCACCTTGTTTTGAAATATCTTCCAATAAGTCAGAAACTCCTTCAAATAAAATCGGGTGTTCTAGCTCTCTGGCTTCATTTTCCTTGTACTTTTCTAAAAAATGCTCTAAGTTGGGAGCGAATGCCTCAATCGCAAAAGGAGTAGAAACCTTTAAAGCTTGATAAACACTGTCATGGTCTTGTGTGATGCCATACAGTGCCAATGTTTCAACAAATGCAGCTGTTGAAGTTTCATAATTATCCAGTAAAGTTCCACCTAAATCCCAGATATAATCGTGATATTTCATACCCTTCATTATAGCATTTTTTTATGAAAAAAGCGATGATTTCCCTGATTTTTCCACATAAAAAACGAGAGAATAACTCCCGTTTTAGTGATTTTTACCAAAGACATCTCGATAGAGCATTCCTGTTCGTAAAGTCTCTGCGTCTCCTCCTAATTGCTCCACCAACTCGTAGGCAAAGGCAAGGGCTGTCGAGGGACCTCGACTGGTTGTCAACTGACCATCTACCACTACTGTTTCTTTGACGTAGTGACCATCAAGGATTTGCTCTTGAACGCCGTCATAACAAGTGTACTGCTTGTTTTTCAATAGCCCTGCTTGATTGAGGGCAATTGGCGCCGCACAAATAGCTGCTAATTTTTTTCCTTCTCGTTCGAAGCTTTGCAATTCTTGAATCAAGGCCTGATTATCCCGTAAATGTGCAGAACCAGGCATCCCTCCAGGAAGAACAATCATATCATAGTCTGATAAATCACCATCAAAGACACGATCTGTTCTTACTTGGATTGCATGCGAACCCGTTACTTGCTCTTCAAATCCTACCATATCACATGTGATATTGGCTCGACGCAAGACATCTACAACTGTCAAAGCTTCAATTTCTTCAAAGCCCTGAGCTAACATAACTGCTACTTTAACCATGATTTTCTCCTTATTTAATTTGTTTTAATACAACCTTTTTCCGCTTGAATCGGACTTTTCCACTCTTTTCTTCAGCTAGATTAGTCTGGTAACTCATCGATAAAAGCAAGCCAACACCAATCAGATTACTGATAATAGCCGATCCCCCTTGCGAAATGAAAGGCAGTGGAATCCCGGTCAAAGGAAGCAAGCCCGTTACAGCACCGATATTCTCAAAGATGTGGAAGAGCAACATCATAATCAAGCCAGTGGAAATATAGGTGTAGAACTGGTTATTTGATTTAAGAGTAATCTTCAACATACGGTAAATGAGCATAAGATAGAGGGCAATAACCAGGACAGAGCCAATAAAGCCAAAATCTTCTGCAATGACTGTGAAAATCATATCCGACTCACGAACTGGAATAAGCAGATTAGAAGCATTAAACCCTTGTCCAAATAAGCCACCGCTTCCAATGGCAATCTGTCCTTGAGCCTGCTGGTAAGTCGTTGTTTGGGCAAACTCAAAGGGATTGAGCCAAGCCAAAATCCGATTGATTTGGTAGGTCGGCATTCCAATCTGGTGAAGAAAAGCTCGTCCGTCCTTGCTAATAAAGATGGCTAAGAAACCAGCAACTCCTGTTACAGCAGTCACAAATACTGGGATAATAATTTTCCAAGAAACCCCTGATAATAAAACGATTCCTGAGAAAATGGCTACAAAAACCAAAGCCGTCCCCAAGTCACTTTGAAGTGCTAAAAGAACTAGGACTGGAATGGTAAAGACAATCATCCAAAAAATTAATAAAAAGTCCAGCGGAACTGTGCGTCTCCATTCCTTATGTTTCTTTGTAAATTGAACAATCACACGAGCCAACATGAGAATATAGGATATCTTCATAAATTCTGACGGTTGGAATAGGGTAATTCCATTTATTGATACCCAGTTTTTGGCACCCGTTGATGCAACTAGGCTTGGATTATAAAAGACGATCGGCAAGACCATGAGTCCCAAACCTAACATATATAGAAAAGGGGTCACTTTCCAAAGAAATTCTGTATTAAAGAGCATGACGATAAAACCAATCACAAGCCCCAAGGCAATCCAGGCGACCTGCTGCCCTAAAATGGGCAGAATATTATTTGGATAATCATGACTAACAGCTATATAGATAGCCACCACGCCAATAACCAGTAGAAAAAATACTGGCAAGAGCAAACTATAATCGACTCTAGAGTCGAGAGAACGTTTCATATACACTAACCTTATACTTTCATACAATACTATTTATCAAAGTTCATTTAAAAATCTATCAATAGCCTCATTAACTTCAGATTGAGCAATCGTTGTAATACTCGCTTCTTTTGCTAGAGAAGTCACTATTTGCTTGCCGTATCGTTTTCCGACAATTCTTCTATCCAAAACAAGGGTTAAGGAACGTTGGTGTTCGCGTCTCATACTTCTTCCTAAAGCCTGTTTTAAACGAATAATGGCCATTGGCAATTGATAATCATAAAAGGCATTTTTCCCTTCTTGAATTAGTTCCTGATTGATCTTTTTCGTCAAGGGCTCTTGAGGATTTTGGAAAGGAAGTCTTGGTACAACTTGAATCACAAAAGGATGACTTGAAAAATCAACTCCCTCCCAGAAACTTGCTGCACCAAGCAGGATTTGTTGTTCACCTTTTTCAAAGCGTTTCTTAAGCTGATGAACATCCCCATTTTTATACTGGGCCAAGTGGCTAACTAGAAGTAAATCCGATACTGCTAGAAGCATGTCTTTAGCAGTAAAGAGAACTAAAATCGGTTGCTGGAAAGCTTGAACATCCATCAGCAAATCAGCTATCTCTTGAGCATAAACTTCTAAGGAGGTTTCTGTTACCAGGGGGAAATCTTTGACCAAGACCACTTCTTGATCCTGTTTTTTACCAGCTTCGACCTTGACAAATTTAGCTTCAGGATAGCCTAGAAGGTCTGCCAAAGAAACTCTCTGACTAATCTCAAGAGTAGCCGACACTCCCAAGACTTGACATGAATTAGGTACTAAAGAAGATAGGAGAATACGGCCTGATTTTGTAGAGGAAATTTGAATTTTCTTTTGACTCGTTTCAATTACTTCAAGCCAGTAATCTCGGTCAGCTGTAAAATAGTGGACTAGTTCCCCAAAGCCTTCTACCTCTAATTCTGAAAAATACTGGTGGAGATTGGCAAGAGAATCTAAGATATTTTTCCTAGATTTTCCAGACTGAAATTGTTCTATCAAGTAGAGGCATTCAAAGCGAATACTTTCTAGTATTCGTTGTTGAACCCTGTTTTCTTCTCCTACTGAAGCCTTATCAAGCAAATCGATAATAGATTGGATATCGTAGGTCTCTTGAAGCAGATTTTCTAGAGCTAACAAAATCTTTTGAACTTCATCAATAATCAATAAACGGTCACTAACAAATTCAGGATTATCTTCAAGTCTGGTTACAAGATAGGCATGATTGGTCACTAAAAGCTTGCAAGTTTGTGCCCTTTCTTGACTACGTTTCCAAAAATCTTCCGTCACAAATAAGCTCTGGGATGATAAATTCCCATCATGACGAAGATCTGTCAAAAAATGTTGATAACGGTAGAGTTGACCAATTTCATCCAAATCCCCGGTTTCTGTCTCTGTCAACCAGACCAAGAGTTGCATTTTAAAGCGTCTAAATAAGCGATTTTCATCATTTTCCTGCAAGGAACGATAAAAGGCATCCAGCTTCAGATAATTGTGTGGTCCCTTTAAACTATGAATATCTATATGGAACACTTCCTTAAGACGTTTACCTTCTTCTTCCATGATCTGATTTTGAAGAATCTTTGTCGGAACGCTAAGGACAATCTGACGATTTTCCACTTGGGACAAAGCGGGTAAGAGATAGCCATAGGTTTTCCCAATCCCAGTTGGAGCTTGAATCAGAGAGACAGGCTCATCTTTCAATAGCAAGCCAACCTCTTTAGCAAAACTTTCTTGTTCCTCCCTCACTTCAAGGTTCAACAAAGAAATATTTTTAGAAAAATCTTGAGATAGTTTTCGTGGCTCATTGGGAGCTGCAGTTTTCTTGAAATACAGTCCTTGAACTTGGACCAAGTTTGGTGAACTCAGGATAGATTGACTTCGATAAATTTCTTCAATAACCAGATAGGACTCATATAAGAGAGCATCAGCCATTTCCAGCAAGCGTTCCAAAAGTCCTTTAGGAAGTTGGGCCATCTTTTCCCGTAGAAATAAGAGTAATTCCGCAGTAGCTTGGGCATCTGAAAGGGCTGTGTGGGCATGTTTTAAAGGAATTCCTAATTCCTGACACAATATCGGCAAGCTATATTTTTCCAGTTCAGGGAAAAAGACCTGGGCCAATTCGACCGTATCAACACGAGGATTTCTTAGTTCATAGCCTTCAAAAAATAAATTTTCCGCCAAGAGATTGGCATCAAACTGAACATTATGGGCTACAAAAATCCCATCCTCCACCAAGTCAAAGATTTTTCTGGCAACTTGCGAAAAATCAGGTGCTTGCGCCAGACGTTGGTCAGTTAGCCCTGTCAATTCTTTAATATGAGCATCTAAGGGTTCATGTGGATTGACATCCGTCGTATAGTGATCGACGATTTTTCCGTCCTCAATCACGACAATTCCCACTTGGATAATTTTAGCCTTACTACCTGTGCTAGTTGCCTCTAAATCCACCACAACATAGCGATTACCAATCGTTTTCATTATAAAAAATTATACCAAAAAAAGGGCCATTTGGCACCTGCAAACATAGGATAATTTTCAAACTCAAGAACACTACTTTTCTTAAAAATCCCATCGAATAGAGCATTCTAGCCTGCTGATTTTTGTAAAATAGTGAAGAAATACGAAAAATTGAGAGAAGAAATGTTTGCATCTTCCTTCTCTCAACGAATCATTTACTTTATTTAACCATATCAGGATCGTAATCATAAAATCCTGTATCAAGGAAACGGTTTTTAGGGTGTAACTTGCGTACTTCCTCATCCAGCAAGAAGGCTTGGTCATGGCTAAAGTTGCCCTCTTGGATCAAGCTACGCGCTTGGATAAAGAGTTTTGCAATCTCAACAAAGTTCTGACCAGGTGTATAGAGACCTTCTAATTTCCAGTGAGTAAAGCCATGCTCCACCAATTCTGTTAATTTGGTCATCAAATCGAGGTCATTGTTGGCAAAGATGTGGGTACCATGATTGTCTTCAAAGATAGAGTAATGGCTCTCAGGATCACTTGGCTCAGCCAAGAAAAGGTCACGCTTACGGGTCTTTTCATCATCGATATGCGTAAAGTTATAGTAGTTTTGCAAAAGTGGACGTTTAGAATGATGGATGACACTGGCACCGTAAACCAAAACTTCAGCAGGAATTTCCAAAATCTCTGGCATTTTGAAGAGTTCAGCTGATGGAATTTCACGCGCCAAAACAGCCTCAGATGCGCCAGCCTTTTGTCCCCAGAAGTTTATCTGACGACTACTAGTTACCATAGTCGAAGCATCGTAGATGGTCTTAAATGAATAACCATCGCGATTGACCACATAAAAGACACCTGCATCCCCAATTGTAATGTAATCTGTCTTGATTTCTTCCAAAAAGTCTAAAAAAGACTTGATACGGTCCATCATATCTTGGTGCATGAGGGCATTGACTGCAACAATCAATTCCTTACCAGCATCATGAACCAGCTCAGCGATTTCACGCAATTGGTCATGACTAAAGGTTGTTGGCAGACGAAGGCCAAAATCTTTCTCCCCGACATAGATACGGTCTACGCCAGCTTCGAGCAGTTGTTTAACTTGTTCAATACTTTCAGCAGTTGCTGTAATGATAATCTTTTCCATAGGAAAAATTATACCATATTTCTCCAAAATCAGCCATGCTTTGAAAATGAAAAGGGACTTTATTCTTTTTGTAACCTTTCTGTAATAATTCTCTGCTGAAAAAATGATAAAATAGGTATGTACTGTTAAGGAGAGAATCATGCCCGTAAGAAAATTACAATCCTATGAGGTAGACTATCAAGAAGAATTAAACCAGCAACTTCCTCATTATCAAGCTTATACACCTGAAGCACAAGCTGATAGCAATCTCAAAGAAATTTTATTTTTTGTCAATATCGCTGTTTTTTGTATCTGCATTGCCATCTTTAGTTTTATCTTTTTGTCATTAAAATTAACAACTGTGCTCGCCTTACCTGCAGCAATAGTATCCAGCTTACTTGTTTTAAAAGTCCAACGCTCTATTATCAAACGAAAACTTAAAAAATAAACATATCGCCCCATCTGGAGCGATATGTTTATTTTTTCTTTTTAGATGGTGTATGAATGGCAATCTTCACTTCAAAGATTGTTCCTTTTGGTTTATTATCTTTGACAGTAATGGTTCCTTTTAGCGCATCTACAATTTGCTTGGCCAGAGATAATCCTAAACCAAAACCACCTTTTTGACGGGTTCTAGCCTTGTCCACTCGATAAAAGCGGTCAAAAATTTTCTTCTTATCTTCTGTGGAAATACCGACTCCATTATCAGAAACAAGTAAATACAGATTGCGATCTGTCGCCGAGATAAGAAAATCAATTTCACCATCCTCCTCAGTATACTTGACAGCATTATCGAAGAGAATCGTCATCAACTGCTTCAAGAGAAGCTGATCCGTCACAATCGGACGATGGATACGATTTTCAAAACGGAAGACACGATCATTTTCCGAAGCAATCATCTCATAGTTTGTAAAAGTCGTATTGAAAAAACTAGTTGGAACTTCTGCAAGCTCCGGCTTAATCCCATCATCTCTCCGAGCTAAGTTCAGCAAGTTTGTCGTCAAAAAACGCATATTTCGGACTTCTTCCAAACTCGATGCAATGCTTTCGCTCACATCCATAATGGTAGCTTCTGGCTTACGGAAAAGGGTCTCTAAGCGATTTTGCAAAACTGCAAGTGGAGTCCGTAACTCATGACTAGCATTTTCCACAAAAGACTGCTGCTTCTGCATACTTTCAAGTAAAGGCCGAACACTGACCCTAGCTAGATAGAGACTGGCAAGCAAAGACAAAATCCAGAAACTTGCCATCACAATCACAATCAATTGCTCATGCTTTTGACTGGCCTGCTCTAACTGACTGGTATTTATCAAGACAGCGGCATACTTGATATTGGTTGAAACCGAACTGATATTGGTTTCCATCAATATCATACGATAGATTTCTTCCTGCCCATAGCTATTAAAAACCTGAATCTGATAGATATGTCCTAGTTCTTTCTTTTCTAACTTAATCTTATCCAAGCCCAAAAATCGATTTCCAGAAAGGAGCTGGGTAAAATTCTTATCAAAAAGAATAACCTCCGTATTGGAGCTGACATTGGGTTTCACCTCAGTCTTGCTAGAATCTGTAGCGGCATTTTCTAAATCTTTAATCTCTTCTGTTGCCCTATTTACTGCCAGCTGAATAACTGCTTGAGGATTTTCACTCAGTCCGTGGAGCTTATCATCCACCGAAGTATAGAGACTCGAATGCATGACTTGTAAAATAATCAAGGTCATGGTGGAGAAAATCAGAGTGAAGACACCAAAGTTGCGGATAAAATAACTAAAGTCATCCGCATACCATGTTTTTTTTAGTTTACTGAACATCTTTTAAAATATACCCAACACTGCGTAAGGTTTGCAAATTCTCTGCAAAAGTGGTTCCTTTTAATTTCTTACGGACTTTTGAAACATAAACTTCGACAACCGAAATCGTTGTGTCACTATCAAATCCCCATAGACGATCAAAAATCTGCGTCTTAGGCAAAATAACATTTTGATTTTGAAGGAAATAAACTAGTAAATCGAACTCTTTCCCCAGCAATTCGACAGTAGTATCTTCAACCTTAACGGTATTTGTTGATAAATTGATGAGAATATCTCCATAAGATAGCGTATTTTCATTAAACTTACCTGAACGTTTGAGAAGGGCCTGAATCCGCATTTTGAGTTCTTCTAGGTAGAAAGGCTTGGTCAGATAATCATCCGCTCCCAGTTCAAATCCATGTCCCTTGTCATCCAAACTTTCCTTGGCGGTCATGATCAGAACTGGTGTCGTAATTCCCTTTTCACGCAATTCTTTCAAGACTTGGAAGCCATTTTTTTCTGGTAACATCAAATCGAGCAAAATCAAGTCATAGACACCACTTTCAGCTTCGTAGAGACCCTCTTCCCCATCAAATACCTGCATGACATCCGCAAAATCGTCTAAAAAGTCAAATACTGAATTTGACAGGCCTAGGTCATCCTCAACCAATAAGATTTTTATCATGAGAAACTCCTCCTTATTAAAACCATTATACCAAATTTGCCTTAAAAAAAACTCAACTCTCTCTCACTTTAAGAGAGAAAGTTGAGTTTTTATTATTTTACGAATGTTTAAGCTTTCCCATATTGAAGAAGGACTGCTTCCACTGCAGCTTTTTCACGGTTAATCAAGTCAACACGCGCTGCAATCTCCTTGATTCCCATACCGATGTTACGGCTAAGAGCAAGGTCAGAAAGTTGCGGTTCAAAGAATTCCTTGTACTCTGCCAAGCGTTGCTGAGTCTTAAATACGTGAGCAGGAAGGATAACAAAGCTATCAAAGCTCATATCTCCTCCAAGAGCTGCCTTAATCCAAGCCCAGTTTTCACGCGCCCAAGACCAAGCTGTTTCCTGAGTTGCTTGGTGAGCTAGGAATTGGTAATACCAAGCAGACAAGTCTTGTGGTTTGACCACAAATTTGTCCTTCCAAGAAGTAATCAAGTTTTGGATATTATCCGCATCTGTACTGTAAGCAAGAGCTGCTGCCAACTGGCGTTTAAAGACAGCATCTGTTGCATGAGTATAAGTATCAAGATAAAGTGCTAACAAGTCTTTAGTCTCATGATGTTTCATCTCATTGATCAGAACTTGTGAGCGAATAGCTGCTGGAAGTCCTGCAAGCTGATCCTTGTGGGCTGCGAAGATTTGGCTAGCGACTTGACTAGCTTCTGCATCATTTGAGCGAATCATCATAGAAACAGCCAACTGACGAACCAACTCATCCTCATCTGATTCTCCGTCTTTAGCTTCAAAACCAAGACGGTCATAGTTGTGACGAGCCAATTTAGCAACTAGTGCTTTGAAGGCTGTTTCAGCTTCTGTTCCTTCATCAATAAAGCGCTCAAGGGCCGAAATGACTTCAGAAACAGCTGAAACGACAAGGTAAGATTCTTCTTTAGCAAGTTTATCAAGGACTGGGAGCAAGTCTGCATAAGAAATGTGCCCTGCCTCAGCCAACAAACGACGTTCTTGAACAATTTGCAGTTTGCTTGTGTTATCAAGTGTCTCTAGCTCAGCAAGAACAGCTTCTAACAAGTCTCCTTGATAGTCTGTAATGTAGTGGGCTGTATTTTCAGTGTTGAGACGAAGTGCTGTTTTGTTTTCAGCAAGAAGGGCTGCGTAGCCAGGGATTTCGATGCTTTCAGTTTCAAGTGTATCAGGCAAGCCTTTCCAGTTACTATTGAGTGGCACAACCCAGAGACGGTTCTTGTCTTCGTGCTCACCGATGAAGAATTGTTTTTGTGAAATCTTCAAAACATCATTTTCAACTTTGACAGTGAGAACTGGATAACCAGGTTGTTCCAACCAAGAATCCATGAAGGCTGCAACATCACGACCTGATGCTTGACCAAGAGCATTCCAAAGGTCACGACCAATTGTATTGCTGTATTGATGTTTTTCAAAGTAGGCATGCAAACCTTTGGCAAAATCAGCATCACCTAGCCAACGACGAAGCATGTGCATAAGACGGCTTCCTTTGGCATAGACGATAGCGCCATCAAAGAGCGTATTGATTTCATCTGGATGTTTAACTTCGACGTGAACAGACTGAACACCATCAGTTGCGTCACGTTCAAGAGCGTGAGGCACTCCACCTGTTTGGAAATCTTCAAAGATATTCCAGCTTGGTTCGATGGTATCCACACAGACATATTCCATCATGTTAGCAAAGCTTTCATTGAGCCAAAGGTCATCCCACCATTTCATAGTAACGAGGTTCCCAAACCATTGGTGAGCCAACTCATGTGCCACAACTAGGGCAACTTGTTGACGACTGGCAAAGGTAGAGTTTTCATCTACAATTAAGCAAACTTCACGGTAGGTTACAAGACCCCAGTTTTCCATAGCACCAGCTGAGAAGTCAGGGAGAGCGATGTGGAGAGATTGAGGGATTGGGTACTTAACTCCGTAGTAATCTTCGTAAAACTCGATGGAGCGAACGGCGATATCCAGTGAGAAATCAAGGTTAGATAATGGATGGGCTTTCGTTGAGTAGACACCTACAAGGGTACCGTTTTTAGTTTTAGCCGTCACACCTTGCAAATCACCCGCAACAAAAGCCAACAAGTAAGAAGACATGCGAGGTGTTGTCTCAAATTTCCAGATACCTGTTTCCTTACGGTTTTCAACTTCAATCTCTAGCATGTTTGACAAGGCCAATTCACCTTCTGCTTGGTCAAAACGTAGAGAGAGGTCAAAAGTTGCTTTGGCTTCTGGCTCATCCACACATGGGAAGGCTTCGCGGGCAAAATGGCTCTCAAATTGAGTAGACAAGACTTCCTTCTTGACTCCATCAACTGTGTAGTAAGATGGGTAAATCCCTGTCATGTTGTCTGTAATTTTACCAGAAAAGGCAAGAACCACTTCAACTTGACCAGCCTCAGCCAATTCGATATGAAGGGCTTCATTGTCATGGTCAACTGTAAATGGACGAGCTTGACCTGCAACTTCTACAGAAGCGATTTCCAAGTCTTTTTGATGAAGGGAAATGCGGTCACTCTGTGCTTGACCAGTGATGGTCACTTTCCCTGAAAAAGTCTTGGTCTCACGACTCAAGTCTAAAAATAAATCATAATGTTCAGGAACAAATTGCTTAATAAAATGTTCAACTGCTTGCATAGTTTTCTCCTATTCTAAGTTTAAGAGCTGCTGCTCTTCTTCAAACAAACTTATTATATCATATTTTGCTTGAGAAAAAAGGATTGGACGGCAATTTCCAAAACTTTCTTCCGTCTAGCAGTCTACAGGGGGTAGACCTTGCGAAATTCTTCTAAAACAACCTTGCTGTCAGGTGTAAAATTCTGTCCTGCCTCCCTCATCCACTCGGTGAAAAAGTCCTCATGAACCTGACGCCAATAGGCTAAAGATTTATCTCCCTCGCCTTCCTTGTAGGCATGGTCAGCTGACACTCGATTGAAGGGTTTAACAGAAACCTTTGTAATTTCGACAATGCAGACAGCCTGATTTTGACTATCTAAAATGACATCGAAGGTCCCTTCTTGCGGAAAGGGTTCATCTTCTAGTGCATAGAGGTCGTAGGCTGATGCTGTTGCAGTCTTTTCGCCTCTTAAAACCAAATCTGCTAAAAGGTCTGGTTCCACTCCAAAAGCCCAAGCATCTATCCCATCTCCAATCGAGGGGTTAATTTGCTTGTAGGCATTCCACATTTCTTGCGGTGTCATAGGGTACTCCTTTGTAATTTTTTACTTTCTTCTTTTATGTGTTTAAGATGATCTGGATGGTCAATTTCTAAATCAAAAATATCCGGAATAGAGCTATAATGGAGAATGCATTCAATACCCAATTGATTCATTTTTTGTATGAAAGAAGTATTCAGATAGCCTGCTACAGCAAAGTCAATCTTTTTCGTCCTTGCTTTATCCTGCATCTGCCTCAGCATATCTAACATAATTGGACTTTCCATATTATGCCATTGACTGTTTCTCACAGTCGCAAAAATAAAAGAAGTCAAATCATTCATTCCAACTACAATCTTTGAAATGCCCGTTTCCAGTATCCTATTCAAGTCAAAATATGCTGACGGTAATTCAATCATCGTGCCAACTTTCCCAGTAAAACCCTGCTGACGCAATACTGTAATAGCTTGCTTTAACTGCTCAGCATCATTGACAAAAGGAAAGATAAGAGACAGATTGGGATTGGTTTGATAAACTTCTGTAACGACATGTGCTTCAGCCTGAAATTCATCCGGACACGCCAGCAAACGCCTAGTTCCTCTATATCCAAATAAGGGATGATTTTCATCAAAATACTCTTTAGTTCCCTCTAAACAATTGGCTTCTGTATTCGTTAATTCTGAAAAACGATACCAGACCTCTTCATCCGAGTACAAGGAACAAATAGTGTCTAGATAATCTTTTACAAATTGCTGACAACTTGATAACAGGATGTTTTGATTGAGCTCTCTCAATAAATATTCCCCACGAATCATGCCAACATGATGAAATAGTTGTGGGTAAACTTTTTCAACAAGTTTTTCGCCACTAAGAGCAAGTTGATTTTTCATCATTCACCTTCCAATTCATGTAAGAAGTATTGCCCAGTTCTGGAAATCCTAATAACTCTGCTTTGACCTTCAAGACTAATAGCGATGCATTTCTTCTGTAATCTCTTGAATATCCATCCAAACATATCCCAGTGAATCATTCGCACCATCAGAGACAGTTTCAGAAATCGTAACTTGAGGTGCACTCTCATTCATTTCAACATCATACAAGGCCATGATATGGTGAACCATAAAATTTTTTAACTCTTCCCTGACGAAAACATCGTAGATTCGAGGATTAGAGTAGCTTCTAACAGTAAATCCCGTCTCTTCCATAACTTCTCTAGTCAGCGTTTCCGTCAGTCCTTCACCAAGTTGCTGACTGCCTCCAGGTAGATCATACCGATGTTGATAAGGGCCTCTCGTTTTTTCAATGCAGAGTAACTTCCTATTTTCAAAGCAAACAGCGTAGACTCCAAAGTGTCTTTTGATTTCCATCAGATCCTCCTACTTCAAAGACCAGCCACCATCTATTGTCAAAATTTGTCCCTGCATGGCAGATGCCTTTCCACTGGCCAAAAAGAGACTGACTTCTGCCACTTCCTCTGGTTCTATCCAACGTTTGATGGGTGTTTCACTAGCCACCCAGTCAGCCAATCCACCTGGCTCAAAATCTGCAGCGGTCATAGCTGTCTTGACTGCTCCTGGAGCAAGCCCAAATACCTGAATCCCAGCTTCTGCATAGTCTAGAGCCAACTGCTTGGTAAAGCCTGCCAAGGCGTGCTTCGAAGAAGTATAGGCGTGTCCACCGCCACCTGCTAGGCTAGAAGCGATGGAGCACATATTGATGATGATTCCCTTTTTATTTTCCAACATTTGTGTCAAATAAAATCGAGTCAACTCTACTGGAGTCACGTAGTTAATTTCAAAAATTTCTTGAATTTCCTGCGCTGTCTGTTCCAACAGTGGTTTATAATCATCCAAAACTCCAGCAGTATTGCACAAAATATCCACCTGTGGACACCAGTCAAAAATAGGCTCCAAGCCCAAGGTCAAATCTCTCTGTAAAAAGTGGAAATCACCCTGTAAGAGTGGATATTCACCTTGGTCAACTCCATAAACTTGATAGCCCTTCTCTAAAAAGAGGCTAGCTTGAGCCAGACCAATCCCTGAACTAACGCCTGTAATGAGTACACATTTAGTCATGCACTTCTACCCAATCCGTCGCCAAAACATCACAAGGTGTCGGACTCCACATGGAAAAACCTTCTCCTTCTCCAGACACGTTGATTAGGAAATAGGGCGTCACTTCAAGTGCAATCCCGTTTTGTTCAATAGTATCAAAGAGTTGGACATAGTTTTCAGCGCCTCCCCAACCAGTTCGTACATATTTTTTCTTAGCCTTTAACCCAGGCAGCATTTCTTCAAATGTCATATTTTTCTCCTTTGATTCTACATTCTTCATTTAATTATAACAAAAAAACCGCTTTACAACGGCTTTTTGACCGTGATTTATTCAACTCTGCTACTACTTACGGCAAATTATTCCCTGCTGCAAGATAAATTTCATACCATTCTTTTCTTGTTAAGCTAAAATTTGCCGCTTGGCTAACTTCTCTCAAGTGATTAGGATTTGTTGTACCTACGACTGCCTGCATTTTTGCTGGATAACGCAATATCCAAGAAATGGCAATAGTTGAAGAGGTTACTCCATATTTAATAGCTAAACGCTCAAGTACTTGATTTAAAGCTTGAAATTTTTCATTGCCAACAAAATTCCCTCTAAAATACCCGAATTGTAAGACAGACCATGCTTGAATGACCACATCGTGTAATTTACAATATTCAAAAATGCTGCCATCTCGCATAGCTGCTTGACTATCTTCCATATTAACATGAAAACCTGATTCAAATCCTGGAGTAAAAGCCGCACTCAATTGTAGCTGATTAACAGCTAACGGCTGCTTGACATCTTTTTTAAGCAACTCCATCATCATAGGATTTTGATTAGAAACTCCAAAATCTCGAACCTTACCTTGTTTATAAAGAAGATCAAAGGCTTCTGCTACTTGGTCAGATTCCATCAAAGCATCTGGTCGATGAAGAAGCAAGCTATCTAAATACTCAACCTGCAATCTTTCTAAAATCCCATCAACTGATTTTATAATATAGTCCTTAGAAAAATCAAAATAGGTAAATTCTTCAATGCGAATGCCACATTTGGACTGAATCCACATCTTTTCTCTTAAATCTGGACGATTTTTTAGGACAAGACCTAACAGTTCTTCACAACGACCACGACCATATATATCAGCCAAGTCAAAAGCATTGATTCCAACAGACAGTGCTGTTTCTACAAGCTCTTCAACTTCTTTTACAGACTTATCTTCTATTCTCATCATTCCGAGAACAATTTCTGATAATTCTTTGTCAGCTTGACCAAGAGTTATGTATCTCATCAAATTTTTCTCCTTAAATTTCTAACATTCTTCCCTTCATTATAACAAAAAACCGCTTTGCAACGGCTTTTTGACTATATTTCACTCCATTTTATCTTCTTAAACCCACGGAACAAGAGAAAAATGCCAATAAAAAGAACAGCTAAAGGAATGAATTTTGTAAGGAAAACATTTGAAATGCCCATCCACGCATAATAACGGAGCAGAAACCCTACCACAAGATGGGCAACAATCATACTGACAAAGGGACGAAAAATCGGTTCTTTCCAATTCCAAATACTGATGACTAGGGAAATCGTAAAGACAGACAAACTATCCCAGGGAGCAGGAAGATAAAATGCTCCTTCTTGTACAAAACTTCCTATTCCTACATATCCCAGAACAACTAGCAGAACAAGAATCCCAACGATAATATAGGTGCTAATTTTCACTTTAGAAGAATCTTGGACTAAACTCCATCGTAAGATTGTGGCTACAAGCCAAAATCCAATCAAAAAAAGAAGAAGTTGCCCTAAAAACGTAAGCAAATTGACTGTTAAGAGAGGACCTTTAGAAAAATCACCCAGTAGATGATAGTAACGTAATATCGCTAGGACAAAAATTGGCGTCAAAAGGGACTCCTTGATAGAACTGCGTGGTGCTTCCTTGAGAATCTCTTTCATTATTTTTTTAGGATTCTTACCTAAATACTCCTCTGCACTCATGCCATCTCGTTCTGCTTCTGAAAAATCTAACATCATCAAATAAATCTGCTCTCTGAGATAGTCTTCATCATAGAGAAATCCAGCAAGATTAAAACTATCCCACAGTTCCTCAAAATACTGCTGATTCTCCTCAGAAAACTCATGCAGCAAAGCGCTTGTTTCTTCATAATACTTCATTTTCTTCATGGTTTAACCCCCATTCTTAATCCCTTCTACTTTTTGACTCAAATCGTCCCATTGTTGCCAAAAGACTGAGACTCGCTCTTCTCCTTCTTTAGTTAACGAAAAATACTTCCGATCTGGACCATCTGGCGACGGACGCATGTCGCCTCTTATCCATTGATTTTTTTCTAACTTTTGCAACAAAGGATAAATAGTTCCTGGAACGATAGTATCAAATCCAGCCTCTCGTAGAGTCTGAACCAACTCATAACCATACCGCTCTTTTTGACCAATCATATCCAAGACACAACCTTCAAGAACACCTTTTAATAGCTGAGTTTCTTTCATCCCTTCTCCCTTCTAATCTATTTTGTAATACCTACTAGCAACTTCACCTATAATATACCACTTTCACACTAGTTTGTAAAGCATAATAGTTAATACTCTTCGAAAATCTCTTCAAACCACGTCAGCATCGCCTTACCGTAGATATGGTTACTGACTTCGTCAGTTCTATCCACAACCTCAAAACAGTGTTTTGAGCTGACTTCGTCAGTCTTATCTACTACCTCAAAACGATGTTTTGAGCAACCTGCGGCTAGTTTCCTAGTTTGCTCTTTGATTTTCATTGAGTATAAATAAAAAAACAGAACTAGCATAAACTAGTCCTGTCTATTTTTACCCAATCACACTTCCGTTTGGTACAGCTGGATCAACTGTAAGAAGGGTTAATTGTCCATCATGTTCAGCTGAGAGAATCATCCCTTGGCTGACATATTTTTTCATCATTTTACGTGGTTTGAGATTGGCAACAATTTGAACTTTCTTGCCGACCAATTCTTGTTCATTTGGATAGTATTTTGCAATTCCAGAAAGAATTTGACGATCTTCTCCATCACCAGCATCCAAGCGGAATTGAAGCAACTTATCAGAACCTTCCACTTTAGACACCTCTTTAACTTCGGCAACACGGATTTCGACCTTGTCAAAGTCTTCAAACTTGATTTCTTCCTTGTTGAGTTTGAGTTCGACTTCGTCTGGATTCCATTCTTTTTCGACAGCTGGCTTGTTACCTTCCATTTGTTCCTTGATATAGGCGATTTCTTCTTCCATATCCAAACGTGGGAAGATTGGTGTTCCTTTGGCAACTACAGTCTCATCTGCCGGGAAGTCAGCCAAGCTCAAGTTTTCAAGGCTCGCTACTTCTTCCAAGCCAAGTTGAGTCATAACCGCACGACTAGTTTCCATCATAAATGGTTCAATCAAGTGAGCGACGACACGAAGGCTGGCTGCCAAGTGGCTCATAACACTTGCCAATTGGTCACGAAGAGCCTCATCCTTGGCCAAGACCCATGGTGCGGTCTCATCGATGTATTTATTGGTACGAGAGATAAGGGTCCAGACTGCTTCAAGAGCACGTGGGTAGTCAACTGCTTCCATGTGTGTATGGTAGTCTGCGATTGATTGTTCTGCAACCTCAGCAAGAGCATGGTCAAACTCTGTTACACCCTCTACATAGGCTGGAATTTGTCCATCAAAGTATTTGTTAATCATAGAAACCGTACGATTGAGGAGGTTCCCAAGGTCATTGGCCAATTCGTAGTTGATACGGCCTACATAGTCTTCTGGAGTGAAGGTTCCGTCTGAACCAACTGGAAGGCTACGCATGAGGTAGTAACGAAGCGGATCTAGTCCATAACGCTCTACCAACATTTCAGGGTAAACGACATTCCCTTTAGACTTAGACATCTTACCGTCTTTCATGACAAACCAACCATGGGCAATCAAACGATCAGGTAATTTAACATCCAACATCATAAGAAGGATTGGCCAGTAGATGGAGTGGAAACGAAGGATGTCTTTTCCTACCATGTGGAAGACTGTTCCATTCCAGAACTTGTCAAAGTTACTATGTTCGTCTTGACCGTAGCCAAGAGCTGTCGCATAGTTAAGAAGGGCATCAATCCAAACATAGACAACGTGCTTAGGATTTGATGGGACTGGCACACCCCATGTAAAGGTTGTACGAGAAACTGCCAAATCCTCTAAACCTGGCTCAATAAAGTTGCGCAGCATTTCATTCAGACGACCATCTGGAGTGATAAATTCAGGATGGGACTTGAAAAAGTCTACCAAACGGTCTTGGTATTTGCTGAGGCGAAGGAAGTATGATTCTTCGGATACCCATTCAACCTCGTGACCTGATGGAGCAATACCACCAGTTGCATTTCCAGCTTCATCACGGAATACTTCTGCCAGCTGGCTTTCTGTAAAGAATTCTTCATCTGATACTGAATACCAGCCAGAGTATTCACCCAAATAGATGTCATCTTGAGCCAGCAAGCGCTCAAAGACCTGTGCGACAACTTTTTCATGGTAGTCATCCGTTGTACGGATAAATTTATCGTATGAGATATCTAGTAATTGCCAGAGTTCTTTGACTCCAACTGCCATCCCATCAACATAGGCTTGTGGTGTAATGCCAGCTTCTTCCGCTTTCTGCTGGATTTTTTGACCATGCTCATCAAGACCTGTCAAATAAAAGACATCGTAGCCCATCAGGCGTTTGTAACGTGCTAAAACATCACAGGCGATGGTTGTGTAGGCAGAACCAATATGAAGTTTACCAGATGGATAGTAAATCGGTGTTGTAATATAAAAATTCTTTTCAGACATAATTTTTCCTTTCCAGGCTAATGAAACCTGTTTTTCTAACACTTCATTATATCACATTTTTAATGATTTTCGATAGGGAAATCCATACAAAAACAAGATAGACGAGTGTCCATCTTGTTGATCTTATTCATAACGAAGGGCTTCGATTGGGTCAAGTTTCGATGCCTTGTTGGCTGGCAAGACTCCAAAGATCATACCCACGCTAGCCGAAACTGCAAGACTAAATAGGGCAACTGGGATTGATACTCCAACTTCTATACCCGTAATCAAACCTTGCAGTAACAAACCTGCTAAGGCAGTTAAACCACTTGCAATTGTCAATCCAATCAAGCCACCTAACAAGGTCAAAATCATGGATTCAATCAAAAATTGGATTAAAATATTGGCACGTGTTGCACCCAAAGCCTTACGAAGACCAATCTCACGGGTACGCTCTGTAACAGAAACCAGCATAATGTTCATAACACCAGTTCCTCCAACAAAGAGAGATATTCCTGCAATGGCACTAATAACCGTCGTCATAAAACTAAACGATTGTTGAACTTCTGCAAATGCAGCTGACTCATCTGCCACTTGATATTCTCCCTGTTGCAAGCCAGCAAGCTCTGTCATTTTTCGTGCTAATTCTGGACCCAGAGTTTGAGTCAAGCTTGTGTCATTCACTCGAAAGACAATATTAGCTATTTCATCTACATTAAAATTCGCAGCAAGGGAGATATTTGTGGTAATGGGCAAGCCGCCAAAACCATATATTTTTGAACGTTTAGCCTCTGGACTAGTATAAACCCCAATAACCCGGTAACTAAATCCATTGACTTCTACAACCTTGTTAATAGCCTCTTGAGGAGAGCCAAATAAACTAATGGATAATTCTTCATCAAGCAAAATGACACTTGCAAATTCTTTGAAATCTTGTTCTCTCAGACTACGTCCCGCAAGAATTTCATTATTAACAGCCTCCATATAAGTTCTGTTTCCACCTGTCAAATTAGCATTTTCAACCTTTTTATCTTTATAAGTCAAAATGGCGTTCGTTGAGTTGGTTACATAGTAGTTATCCACTCCCTTGAGTTTGGCTGCCTCCTTGACCCAAGATTCTTGCGGTTTTGGTGGTTCAACATGAACTTCCTCTTCTTTTCCAGAAACCGTAAAAGCTGATTGTTTCTGAGTAAAAGACCCATCTTTACTTTTTTTAGAAGAGAAAAAGACACTAATATTCTTCTGAGATTTGGTCATATCTTTGTTGAGTTGACGAGATAGGGAATCTCCCAAAGCCATAATCACAACAACTGATGAAACACCGATAATAATCCCAATCATGGTAAGCAAAGAACGCATCTTATGAGCCATGATAGATGAAAAGGCAAATTTCAGATTCTGCATCTTAGTTTTCCTCCTTTTCTAACTGAGCACTATCAGACGAAATGACCCCATCTCGAATGACAATCTGACGTTTGGCATAAGCAGCGATTTCAGGCTCATGCGTTACCATGATAATAGTTTTTCCTTCTTTATTTAATTCAACCAATAATTGCATGATTTGGTTGCCTGTTTTGGTATCCAAGGCTCCTGTCGGTTCGTCTGCTAAGATAATAGAAGGATTGTTTACCAAGGCACGCGCAATAGCCACACGTTGCTTTTGACCACCAGATAATTCCGAAGGCAAATGATGACTACGTTCTGTCAATTCAACCTTATCTAGATATTCCTCAGCCAACTTGCGACGTTTTGAAGCCGAAACTCCTGCATAAATCAAGGGCAATTCTACATTTTGCAGAGCATTGAGTTTGGATAGAAGAAAGAACTGCTGAAAGACAAATCCGATTTGTTGGTTGCGAACCTTAGCTAGTTGTTTTTCACCCAATCCAGCCACTTCTTGACCTTCAAGATAATACTCTCCACTAGTTGGTGTATCCAACATCCCAATCGTATTCATGAGAGTAGACTTACCAGAACCAGATGGTCCCATAATGGCAACAAACTCACCCTCATTCACTTCTAGGTTGATATTTTTGAGAACCTGCAGTTCTTGGTCACCGTTACGGTAGCTTCTGCAGATATTTTTTAGACTAATTAGTTGCTTCATCAGCCTTCACCTCTTTTCCTTCCTCTAGAGAAGACGTTGGGTTACTGATGACCTTGACTCCATTTGTCAGACCTGAAGTGATTTCTTGGTTGTCTGCATCAGCATTGCCCAAACCAACTTCCACTTTCTTAGCCTTTTTCTGCTCGTCAAGCACCCAGACATAGTTCTTATCATTTTCAGTCACAACACTTGTTAGAGGAACCAAAATGGCTTTACTCTTATTCTTGACCTCAACACTTACTGAGAATCCTTGTTTCAAATCACCGATTTCACTTGTAACATCGATGGTATATGGATATTTAGAACCAGAATTACCAGAAGCTGCGGCAGCTGGACTAGCTGCTTCACCATTGTTTTTAGGATAGTCAGAAATATAGCTTAATTTCCCAGTCCATTTTTTATCAGGATACACTTTAGAAGTAAAGCTTACTTCTTGACCTACAGATAGGTTGGCGAGGTTATATTCAGATAATTCTCCCTTAACTTGCAAGTTTTCATTACTTACGACATGAACGACTACTTGGCTAGCTCCTGTTGGAGATTTAGAAACATTGTGGTTGACTTCGACCACAGTTCCCTCTAGGGTACTGAGAACCGTCATTGCATCTAACTGACTTTGAGCCTTACTTAATTGTGCTGCTGCATCTGCACGAGCATCACGGGCATCACCCAACTGAGCGTCAATAGAAGCAACAGAATTTCCAGCCACTGGAGTTGGGCTTTGCACCGTTGCATCTTCTCCTCCTGCTGGCGCAGAGGCTTGAGGAGCCGGAGCTGAAGCGGCTTCATTTCGTGCTTGATTGAGTTCATTGATATGACGATCTGCCTTAGCTACTGCCCGACTCGCTGAATCATAGGCCGCCTGGGCTTCTGAACTACTGTACTTGACTAAAGCCTGCCCTTCACTGACTTTATCACCCACAGAAACAAGGATTTCATCTAAATCTCCCTTACTAGCATCAAAATAAACATATTGTTCATTTTTTGCTGTTACTGTCCCTGACAATAAAACAGAGGATGCCACGCTTCCTTCCTTGGCAACAACAAGATGAGTAGCCTCATCTTTTACAGCAGTCTGAGATGGTTGTCTAAAGAGCAAAATCCCCCCAGCACCTAATACAACTACACTCGCAGCACCGATTGCTGCATACAATTGCCACTTTTTAGCTTTACCATTCTTTTTCATAATGAAACTCCTTTTTGATTTAAAGTTCTTAACAATATTATACAAAAATTATCAATTTGAAACAATAACATTTCAGAACGAAATAATGACATTTCAGGATTTAATTATTGTTCGGATTTTATTTTTGTTATTGTACTAGTTATATCATACACTTTATTTTTCCTTTTTGCAAGCCTTTTCTTTAATTTTTTTGAACGTAGCAGATTTTTGCAATCACATCAAAAAAAAGATAGAATATGACTATCAAAAATGACACTCTACTATTTAAAAGAGTACAAAGGAGTTTTCAATGAGAGAATACGATATCATTGCTATCGGTGGAGGTAGCGGAGGAATTGCCACCATGAACCGTGCTGGTGAACACGGAGCCAAAGCGGCCGTTATTGAGGAAAAGAAATTAGGTGGAACCTGTGTTAACGTCGGTTGTGTTCCGAAAAAAATCATGTGGTACGGGGCGCAAATCGCTGAGACTTTCCATCAATTTGGAGAAGACTACGGCTTTAAGACTACTGATCTTAACTTTGACTTTGCAACCCTACGTCGCAATCGTGAAGCCTACATTGATCGCGCTCGTTCTTCTTATGATGGCAGTTTTAAACGTAACGGTGTAGACTTGATTGAAGGCCATGCTGAATTTGTAGATTCTCATACTGTCAGCGTAAATGGTGAACTGATTCGTGCTAAACATATCGTGATTGCTACTGGTGCCCATCCAAGTATTCCAAATATTCCTGGTGCTGAGCTAGGTGGCTCTTCTGATGATGTATTTGCCTGGGAAGAACTTCCAGAGTCAGTCGCTATTCTAGGCGCTGGTTATATCGCCGTTGAATTGGCTGGCGTGCTCCACACTTTTGGTGTCAAGACAAACCTCTTTGTTCGCCGTGATCGCCCTTTACGTGGTTTTGATTCCTACATCGTTGAAGGTTTGGTCAAGGAAATGGAAAGAACAAACTTACCACTTCATACTCACAAAGTCCCTGTCAAGTTAGAAAAAACTGCTGAAGGCATTACCATTCATTTTGAAGATGGTACTAGTCACACAGCTAGCCAAGTTATCTGGGCTACGGGTCGCCGTCCAAACGTTAAGGGCTTGCAACTTGAAAAAGCTGGAGTCACTCTGAACGAACGTGGCTTTATCCAAGTGGATGAATACCAAAATACTGTTGTTGAAGGAATCTACGCTCTAGGTGATGTAACAGGTGAAAAGGAACTGACTCCAGTTGCTATCAAGGCTGGGCGTACCCTATCTGAACGTCTCTTTAACGGAAAAACAACTGCTAAAATGGACTACTCAACTATTCCAACCGTTGTCTTTTCACACCCTGCTATCGGAACGGTTGGATTGACCGAAGAGCAAGCTATTAAAGAATACGGTCAAGACCAAATCAAGGTTTACAAATCAAGCTTTGCATCTATGTACTCTGCCGTTACTAGCAATAGACAAGAATCCCGTTTCAAATTGATAACAGCTGGTTCAGAAGAAAAAGTTGTCGGACTTCATGGAATTGGCTACGGCGTTGATGAAATGATTCAGGGATTTGCTGTTGCTATCAAAATGGGAGCAACCAAGGCTGACTTTGATGCAACTGTGGCAATTCACCCAACTGCATCTGAAGAATTTGTAACCATGCGTTAATCGAAATAAAAGAAGCTGATACAACTGTGTCTGCTTCTTTTTTGATGTTTTCGAATCAACAAAACAATTACCCACCCCTTAACCAGTAAGCAAAATCGGCCGTTACAGTTTTTGTTATCTTGTTTTTAAAAATTGGTTGACAATGATTCCTCTATGAGTATAATAGTTACTATACATAAGAAAAGAGGTTAACTATTTTGAAAAAAGCTCACGTTTATGCTATCCCTGCTATTGGGGCTGCTCTCATTGCTGGTTTGGCACAAATCAGTCTTCCAATTGGACCTGTTCCCTTCACTCTACAAAACTTTGCAATCGGCCTGATCGCTACTGTCTTTAGACCGAGAGAGGCTGTGCTTTCTGTTGTACTCTATCTTCTTCTAGGCGCCATCGGTCTTCCTGTCTTCGCAGGAGGTGGAGCTGGTTTTCAGGCTTTAGTTGGCCCTACTGCAGGCTATCTTTGGTTTTATCTTCTTTATTCTGGACTTACCTCTTCTCTAACTAACAGTGATAGTGGTTTTGTCAGAATTTTTCTAGCAAATCTCTTGGGAGATACACTTGTCTTTGTTGGTGGGATCATTGGATTACATTTCCTAGCTGGAATGCCATTTGAAAAAGCTCTTGCTGTGGGGGTATTTCCCTTTATCATCCCAGACCTTGGTAAAATTATTGCTATTAGTTTTATTAGCCGTCCATTACTTCAACGCCTTAAAAATCAGGCTTACTTTGCTAACTAAAAAAGGATATCGAGTTGTCATAACTCAATATCCTTTTCTTTCATTTTGAAAACTTAGTTGCCTTTAAAGGCATCCACCATTGTTTGAAATTCTTCATTGGAGAGAGTAATCCCTTTGCCCATTTTAGTATGATCTGGACTCCAAGCACGAATATCAAACTTTGCAGGGGCACCATTAAAGCTCACACGGTTGATTTCCTTGGTCCAACCTTTTTCGTTTTCAGAAAGAGTCAACAAGTGCTCTTCGATTTCAAATGTAAATTCTGCCATTTTCTTCTCCTTTTTTAGCTTTCATTAGTTTATTCGTAAAATCTTGTAGATTTTAGGAAAATTTTATATAATATTGATATAAAAGAAGGGAGGCCACTATGAAACATAAATTCCAGCAAGTTCTAGATAAAATACATGACTTTTTAAATGGACATGACCAACCTGACCATACTGAAAGCAACTCCCTTACAGCTACTATTGAAGAGGCTATCCAGAAACAAAGCGCTGTTCACCTTATCTTGTCTGAGGCAAGCTTTACAGGTGACATCATCAAATACGATCAACAGCGCCAGCAAATTATTGTGAAAAATTTTGCCAAAAATGTGACCCGTATTATCCGTATAAGCGATATTCAACGCCTGCGATTTGTCCCTTCAACTGTCCAAACAGCCCAAAAAAATAGATTTAAGAAAGAGTGAGATGTAGTTGCTTCATCCCACTCTTTTTTCTTAGCGAATTTGTTCAAAATGTAAATGAACCGCGATGTGATCTCCATAACCACTTCTTTCCAAGTCACGTTGTAGACGATAGGAAATGTAGTGTTCTGCAATGGTAATGTAACCAGCACCCAGCAAACGATGTTCAACCATAGACTGAATCATGCTAATAGTAGCACGTTCCACCTTGGCTTCTTCCAAATCCAAAACCACTTTCTTAGTGACTTGTGCAAGGTTTTGACGCAAATCATCTGTCAGTACATAGACAGTCTGGGCTGCCTTTAAGATAGCTTGGTAAATCTTATCTGGATTAAATTCAGCAATTTCTCCATCACGTTTGATTACTTGCATAGGTATCTCCTTTATTCTTTGTTTTCTTTGATTTCTGCCAGCATTTTTTCTTCTTCTGCTGTCAGTTGATAATGTTCAAGCAAATCCGGTCTGCGTTCATAGGTTTTCTTTAAACTCTCATACAGGCGCCACTGACGAATCTTCTCATGGTGTCCACTCATCAGTACATCTGGCACGACCATACCACGATAATCATAGGGACGTGTGTACTGAGGATACTCGAGAAGCCCAGAAGAAAAACTATCATCTTGGTGGCTAGACTCCTTGCCAATCACTTCTGGAATCAGGCGTACCGTAGCATCAATCATGGTCATAGCTGCCAACTCTCCACCAGTCAAGACATAGTCGCCCAGGGAGATCTCATCTGTCACCAAGGTCTTGATGCGCTCGTCATATCCTTCGTAGTGACCGCAGATAAAGATCAGCTCTTCCTCTTGAGCCAAATCCTCAGCATAAGCCTGATCAAACTGCTTTCCAGCAGGATCGAGGAGAATAACGCGTGGATTTTTCTTTTCAATAGCATCAAAGGCATCGAAAATAGGTTGGGCTCGGAGCAACATCCCCTGTCCGCCTCCATATGGCTCGTCGTCTACATGGCGAGCCTTTTCAGCATTTTCTCGAAAATTATGATACTGGATATCCAAGAGCCCTTTTTCTCGAGCCTTTCCAACGATTGAATGCTCCAGTGGAGAAAACATCTCTGGAAAGAGGGTTAAAATATCAATTTTCATCGTCTAACCCTTCTAAAATTTCCACATCGACCCGGTTATTCGGAATATCAACATTGAGAATCACTGGTGGGATATAAGGCAAGAGCAAGTCACGTTTACCTTTTCGCTTGACCACCCAGACATCGTTGGCACCTGGTTGCAAGATTTCCTTGATAGTTCCGATCAAGTTATCTTCCTCATAGACCTCCAAACCGATAATCTCGTGATAGTAGAATTCACCATCGTCTAGGTCATTCAAATCTTCCTCAGCAACCTTGAGACTGTATCCCTTATACTTTTCAATAGCATTGATATGGTACATATCTTTGAATTTAATAATGTCAAAGCTCTTCTGTTTACGGTGACTAGCGATGGTCACTATTTGGACAAATTGATCCTTCTCATCAAACAAGGCCAGCTCAGCCCCTTTTTTAAACCGTTCTTCTGCAAAATCCGTCACAGACAAGACTCGCATCTCACCCTGCAACCCTTGCGTATTAACGATTTTCCCAACATTAAAGTAGTTCATCTTGTCTCCCGTACTCTCCTTCTTTCCATCTTATTCTGACAATTCTCGAATAATAGTCGCAATTTTTTCCGATTCTGACCATTGTAAATAATGGTGATTCCCTCCTAAAATGAGTTTAGTATTGGAAGTCCAATATTCTGATTCTCTGTACTCTTTTTCTCTATAAGGCTGACAAAAAACAAATACAGGAATATGAGCTTCTATAGATACATCCTCAAAATCTTCCTCAGTAATCTCTCCAGATATCTGAAATCCTGGATTTTGCTTTTCCAACTCTAAGCCTTTTTCTTGCATTATTTCCCAGATTTCTTTATTCGTTTCAGGACTAAATGTTGCTTGAGTTAAGTTCTTAAAATAAAGTTCAGGACCACACTCGTCAATTAGCCTCATCTGCTCTTCCATTTCTGGATAAGGAGTTTCTGAAAAATCAGCAAACATGACTTTTTTAGTTGTCGGTTCAATTGCTAGTAAAGCCTGACACTTAATCGGTTTCTTGAGTAATTTGCAAGCTAAAATTCCACTCAAACTATGTGCACAAAGTATATATTCAGAAATCCCTAATTCTTCAAGTACTTTATAAAGCGCATCTACAAGATTATCCAGATTTTTGTCAGCTTGGTCATGAATCGGACTCCTTCCTGTGTTTGGAAAATCAATTGTCAAGTAACCAATTGTAGGAGGAAGTTTTTCAAGTATAAGTGAAAAATTTTCATAACTTGGTAGCAAACCTGCTCCGTTTAGACAAATTAGCACTTTCTTTTGCTTTTGATAAGTAACAGAGAGACTACCAATTTCTGTAGATACTTCAAATCTCTTCATAAAGAAATCCACTCGTTCTATATAATGAATTATTAAAAATCCTTATCCTTTATTTTATCACGTTCCAAGGATTTTCTCAAGTTGGAGGAAGAGGACATCAATTCTCCTTCACCTTCAAAAATTCTTCCAAATCACGTTCATGTTGGTACTTAATGGCTGCAGTCTTGTCTTTCTCAAAGATAGTCTTGGTAAGGTCAATATGGTTGATGGCGGCGATTGCGACAGTGTAGTAAATAATATCAGCCAGTTCTTTTGCTAGTTCCTCGTTAGAATCCTGAACGCCCTCTTTTCTACCAGAACGACCATTCAAAACCTCAGCTACTTCTCCGACTTCCTCCACTAGCTTGATAAAAAGACCTTCCTCAGTCCGAGACTGCTGGTAATGTTCCAGTAGATAGTCTTGTAATTGTCTAAACGTTAAATCCTTCATATCCTGCTCCTTGCAAAAAAAGCGAGACATTCGTCCCGCCCTTCTTATTTTTCGTCAATAACGATTCTTACTTTTTTGTCTTCAGTTGGGACAGAGTAGACAATCGTTCTTATCGCAGAAATAGTGCGACCCTTACGACCGATTACACGACCCACATCGCTTTGATCAAGATCCAAATGATATTCCAAAAATTCTGGTGTATCTTCAATCTTGATAGTTAAGGCATCTGGTTGTGAAATCAAGGGTTTCACAATCGCAATAATGAGATTTTCAATCGTATCCATCTGTCAACCTACTTTAAACTTATTTTGAGAATTTAGAATCGTGGAATTTCTTCAATACACCTTCTTTTGAAAGGATGTTGCGAACTGTATCTGAAGGTTGAGCTCCATCAGCCAACCATGCAAGAACGCGGTCTTCTTTCAAAGTTACTTGGTTTTCAGCAACAAGTGGGTTGTAAGTTCCAACTGTTTCGATGAAACGTCCGTCACGTGGTGAACGTGAATCTGCTACGTTGATACGGTAGAAAGGTTTTTTCTTAGAACCCATACGAGTCAAACGGATTTTAACTGCCATTTTTAAAGTCTCTTTTCTTATTTTTTATTTCGGTGAAATAGCTGAGCTATTTAGCACATATTCCATTATAGCAGATTCCTGACAGGTGTCAAGAAAAAAACTTGACAGACTATAAAATTTTTAAAGCTTTTAGAAATTTGTTAGAAGTAGGAAATAAATGTTTGAAAGAGGCTATCAGTGAATACTATTTTAGAAAAATGTGATAAAGACCACCAAGTTAAGCCCTTCATCTCACCTGAACATGATTTGAATGCTTGGCTCCTAAATCCCAAGCGAAATATCAAGGATTTTAAGAAAGATATCTACTAATTTTAGTTTATAAAATATGAATCAATAGATTCTAAATAGGGGAATAATTTAGTTCTATAAAAATTAACTTCTACACCTACAACGCCTATTCTGACAGACTTTGTAACAGTCTAAGAAAAAAAGTAGATATTCATACAGTATCTAGATTTTTCAAAAATTCTTTATCATCAAATATTATTAACGAAACTATCCAAACCAAATCCGATGCATTGCTTCAAAGAATTCTTTAGTTGTTTGACTATCATGGGCTTTTATTAAAAAATTTTTTCAAATAATTGCCACCTTGGCACATAAATTCTTGCTTTCCGAATTTAAATGTGATATATTTATAACATAAAATTTAAGTGTTATATATTTATAACACAAAAAAGGAGTCTATCATGAAAAAAAGTCAAAAAATGCATGGCCTCATTGCAATGATTGCCGTAGCTCTCTTTATTGATTTTATTGTTGTATTTGGTTCTAATCTTAGTTGGGGACCCAAGTTAGTTATTACTGGTATTTCAGTGTCAGGTCAAATTGTAGCTATATCGAGCTGGCTACATAAGAGTCAGAAAGGTAAGAGAAAAATTATTTTTGACTTGTCTGCTAAGCTTTACACGATACTTGTGTTTGCAGCAAGCATTTTTTATACAGTAGGAATTTGGGTTGCGACCCCAAGCGAAAGTTCTGGTATTAAAGAATGGATTTTGGGAATTGGCCTCGTTATTGAAGTGATTCTATTTGGTTTTTTCTCTTTAAAAAATGTCAAGGAAACTCCGGACGAACGCTTTTATGCTAATTTAGCAAAGGCAGCTAGCTTGATGTTGGTTTTTATACTAGGCGCACTGATGATCCTAGCAGTTATCATTGGGTATATGGGGCCTCTCACTCTTTACATGGGCCAGATCTTTATTAGCATAGCTACCTTGATTTGCATCTTTGCGGTTGTCTATCTTATCTTGGAACGGAGAGGATAAGCATGGCCAAAGAAAGTAAGATTATTACTAATCTCAAATCTGTTCGTGAGTCCACAGGCATGACCCAGAAGGAGTTAGCCGACCTCATCGGCATGCGCCGCGAGACAATTCTGCACTTAGAAAATAACCGTTACAATCCTTCGCTGGAGATGGCTCTTAAAATTGCTCAAGTTTTTAATCTGAAAGTAGAAGACCTCTTTGAACTCAGACAGAAAGAGGAAGCATAATTCTTTTCGAGACCTAGTATTAAGTTCATTGATTCATTAGGAATTGAAGCCAAAAGAAAAATCCTTTGAAAATGTGCTCTTTTAAAATATAGTAATTCTTTCGAAGAACGTTTACTAATTGTGAAACTTTACGAGCTTTCTTAAGATCTGGTTTCCTAAATACTTTGAGCACACTTATGGTATTGATGCCCCTAAGCAAGCGACTTTCTGGTTGCCTTCCTCTTAAACTGTCTTGTCACTAATATTTGAAATCCACTTCCTTTTAGGGTACAATGGTAGAAATGAATTTTTGAGAGGATTAGAATGAAAAAACTAGCAACCCTTCTTTTACTATCCACTGTAGCTCTAGCTGGATGTAACAACATCCAACGTAGTTTGCGTGGTGATGACTATGTAGATTCTAGCTTGGCCGCTGAGGAAAGCTCCAAAGCAGCAGCCCAATCTGCCAAGGAGTTAAACGATGCTTTAACAAACGAAAACGCCAATTTCCCACAACTTTCTAAGGAAGTTGCTGAAGACGAGGCTGAAGTGATTCTCCACACAAGTCAAGGAGATATCCGTATCAAACTCTTCCCTAAACTCGCTCCTCTAGCGGTTGAAAACTTCCTCACTCATGCCAAAGAAGGCTACTATAACGGCATTACCTTCCACCGTGTCATCGATGGCTTCATGGTTCAAACTGGAGATCCAAAAGGGGATGGTACAGGTGGTCAGTCCATCTGGCATGACAAGGATAAGACAAAAGACAAGGGAACTGGTTTCAAGAACGAGATTACTCCTTATCTCTATAATATCCGTGGTGCTCTTTCTATGGCTAATACTGGTCAACCAAACACCAACGGCAGCCAATTCTTCATCAACCAAAACTCTACAGATACCTCTGCTAAACTCCCTACAAGTAAGTATCCAAAGAAAATCATCGAAGCCTACAAAGAAGGGGGAAATCCTAGTTTAGATGGCAAACACCCAGTTTTTGGTCAAGTGATTGACGGTATGGATGTTGTAGATAAGATTGCTAAAGCCGAAAAAGATGAGAAAGACAAACCAACTACTGCTATTACTATCGATAGCATCGAAATAGTGAAAGACTACGATTTTAAATCTTAATACTCTTCGAAAATCAAATTCAAACCACGTCAGCGTCGCCTTACCGTACTCAAGTACAGCTTGCGGCTAGCTTCCTAGTTTGCTCTTTGATTTTCATTGAGTATAAAAACAAAAAATACAGTATCCATATTCGGTACTGTATTTTTTTTATCCTTATTTTTAAGTTAAATTATTAAAATCCCAGATTTGGTCCATCCAGCCTTCATAGAAGTCTGGTTCGTGGCAGACCATAAGGATAGACCCCTTGTATTCTTTGAGAGCACGTTTGAGTTCATCCTTGGCATCCACATCCAAATGGTTGGTCGGCTCGTCCAGCACTAAAACGTTGTTTTCACGATTCATCAAGAGACAGAAACGAACCTTGGCTTGTTCCCCACCTGACAAGACCTGAATTTGACTTTCAATATGCTTGGTTGTCAGACCACAACGGGCAAGGGCTGCACGGACTTCTGCTTGGTTGAGAGCTGGAAAGGCATTCCAAACAGCCTCTAGTGGTGTTTGACGATTGCCACCTTCTACTTCTTGCTCAAAATAACCAAGTTCTAGGTAGTCACCGCGTTCCACTTCCCCAGCGATTGGTGGGATAATTCCCAAGAGAGACTTCAAGAGAGTTGTTTTCCCGATACCATTTGCCCCGATAATAGCAACCTTTTGATTGCGTTCAAAGGTAAGATTTAAAGGCTTGGTAAGTGGACGGTCGTAACCAATCTGCAGATCCTTGGCTTGGAAGATAAAGCGCCCTGGTGTACGAGCTGATTTGAAATCAAAGGATGGTTTTGGTTTCTCACTTTGGAGTTCGATAATATCCATCTTATCCAATTTCTTTTGACGAGACATGGCCATGTTTCGTGTTGCAACACGCGCTTTGTTTCGAGCGACAAAGTCCTTGAGGTCTGCAATCTCTTTCTGCTGACGTTCGTAGGCAGCCTCTAGCTGAGATTTCTTCATGGCATAGACTTCTTGGAACTGGTAGTAGTCACCAGAATAACGCGTCAGCTGTTGATTTTCCACATGATAGACAATATTGATAACATCATTGAGGAATGGAATATCGTGTGAAATAAGGACAAAGGCATTCTCATAGTTTTGGAGATAGCGCTTGAGCCAGTCAATATGCTCAGCATCCAAGTAGTTGGTCGGCTCATCCAAAAGCAAGATATCAGGCTTTTCAAGGAGAAGTTTTGCCAAAAGCACCTTGGTTCTTTGCCCACCTGACAAAGAAGTTACATCCGTATCCATGCCAAAGTCCATGACACCAAGGGCACGCGCTACTTCGTCAATCTTAGCATCCAAGGTATAGAAATCACGACTCTCTAAACGGTCTTGAAGTTCGCCAACTTCTTCCATGAGAGCATCAACATCCGCTCCGTCTTCAGCCATTTCCATATAAAGGTCATTGATACGGACTTCCGCCTTGAAAAGCTCATCAAAAGCCGTACGGAGAACATCGCGCACCGACTGCCCTTCAGCAAGGACGGAGTGCTGATCCAAGTAACCTGCCGTCACATATTTGGACCACTCAACCTTCCCTTCATCTGGCAGCATTTTGCCAGTAACGATGCTCATAAAGGTTGATTTCCCTTCACCATTGGCACCGACCAGACCGATATGTTCTCCCTTGAGGAGACGGAAGGACACATCTTCAAAAATTGCACGGTCACCAAAACCGTGACTCAGATTTTTAACTTCTAAAATACTCATTTTAATTCCTTATCTTGTTTTTATACTCTTCGAAAATCTCTTCAAACCACGTCAGCTTCACCTTGCCGTATATATGTGACTGACTTCGTCAGTCTTATCTACAACCTCAAAACAGTATTTTGAGCAGCCTGCGGCTAGCTTCCTAGTTTGCTCTTTGATTTTCATTGAGTATTATGTAATCGGTTATAGAGGAGCCAAGCCAGATAGCCACCCAAGGTATTGGTCCACAAATCATCAATCTCAAAGACGCGATTAAAATCAAAGAAAAAGTCCAAGACTAACTGCGTACACTCGATTCCAAAACTCACTAGGAAACTAAAAAGAAGGACCTTTTTTGTTTTCCGCAAGTTTGGAAAGAGATAGATAAGTTGAAAGACCAGAGGAAAAAGCAAGAAGACATTGAGGATATTTTGTAAAAAAATCCAACATAATTGTCCAATGTCACTTACTTCACCCAGTTTCCAGAGAGAATTGAAAGGAGTCAAAAGAAAAACCAGGCGTCCAAGATGTTGAATACCTGGAGTTTCCACCCCCACGGGAGATTGTTCTTGAGGAGTAAAGCAAAAATAGACAATGCAAATGCTATAGAAAATGACTCCCCATACCAAAACATGATTATAAGTTTTCTTCATCATTAAGGATTGACTGCTGCGACTGCTTTCTGGCGGTCACGTTTCATTGTATTAGAGCGCAATTGTCCACAAGCTGCATCAATATCTGTTCCGTGCTCTTGACGAACCACACAGTTGACCCCTTTTTTCTTAAGCGTATCATAGAAGGCCAGGACGCGCTCTTTGGGACTACGGCTATATTGGTCATGCTCACTAACTGGGTTATAAGGAATCAGGTTTACATAAGACAATTTCTTGATATTCTTGAGCAATTCAGCCAATTCCAAGGCTTGTTCTACACCATCATTAACTTCATTAAGCATGATATATTCAAAAGTCACACGACGATTGGTTGTCTCAATGTAGTACTCAATAGCTGCAAAGAGTTTTTCAATAGGAAAGGCACGGTTAATTTTCATGATGCTTGAACGCAACTCATTGTTAGGTGCGTGAAGAGAAACGGCAAGATTGACCTGAACCCCTTCATTAGCAAAATCACGAATTTTATGAGCCAAACCTGAGGTTGAAACCGTAATGTGACGAGCACCAATAGCCATTCCCTTGTCATCGTTGATAGTACGAACGAAATTTAAGACATTGTTGTAGTTATCAAATGGTTCACCAATTCCCATGACAACGATATGGCTGACGCGTTCATCCTGTCCACGCTCATCAAAGTATTTCTGAACCAGCATGATTTGCGCTACAATTTCCCCATTATTAAGGTCACGTTGTTTCTTAATCAAACCAGAAGCACAGAAGGTACAACCGATATTACAGCCGACCTGAGTGGTCACACAGACTGATAAACCATAGTGCTGACGCATGAGTACAGTCTCAATCAACATACCGTCAGGCAACTCAAAAAGATATTTAACGGTACCATCAGCAGACTCTTGGACGATACGTTGTTTCAAGGGATTGACCACAAACTGATCATTAAGCTTAGCAATCAAATCTTTTGACAGGTTGGTCATCTCTTCAAATGACTGGACACGTTTACGGTAGAGCCATTCCCAGATTTGATCTGCACGGAATTTCTTTTCTCCTTGCTCCAAAACCCATTCCTGCATGGTTTGACGTGTTAAACTATAAATTGACGGTTTCATTTCTTCTCCTTATTCTCTACTCACTTCTGACGAATGACAAAATGACGTTGCCCCTTGTCCTCTTTCTGAGAATGCTGGTCTTTCTGACGACGTCTATTTTTCTTATCTGCATTCGGTTTTCGTTTGGTTTGAGTCGGTTTCTTTCCTTTTTTAGAAGGTGTTTCTTCTTCCTTCTTACGCATTTTCTTGTCAAATGATGCTCGCTTAGGGGCTTCATTTTCTAAGACAAAATAGGCACAACCATAACTACAATACTCTAAAAGGTAGTCTTGTAAACGACTGATTTTTTCAAGTTTTTCTTCTGTTCGGTCATCCTTGTAAAAACCTCGTAGGCGAAGCTGTTCGTTGCTCCAGTCTCCCACGATATAATCAAACTTGGTTAAGACTTCTGAAAAACGCTGATTAAAAGCCGTCACATCAAAGGCATCCTTGATATTTTCCACCAAGGAAAAAGCTATCCCTTCCGTTTCGACCTTGTCCCCGTGTAAATGGAACTCAGGACCAGGAAACTTGTTATAGTTGTATAATTCAGGTGCAATTTCTTTTCGCATAGATATCCTTTTTTCACGATTACTTAATACTTTATTCTACCATAATTTCTAGCAGTTAGCACGTTTCTCATAAAAATGAAAAAAGTCTGACGATTTTGTCAGACCAAAATAATATAACCTTAAAAAGAGAAGAACAATTCTTCCCTCCAACTATCATTATTTAGCAGCTGCGTACAATTCATCTACTTTGTTCCAGTTGATCACTGAGAAGAAAGCTTTAATGTAGTCAGGACGCACGTTGCGGTATTTTACGTAGTAAGCATGTTCCCAAACGTCCAAGCCCAAGATTGGTTTTTTACCTTCTGAGATTGGTGTGTCTTGGTTTGCTGTTGAAGTCACTTCAAGTTTACCTTCTTTGTTGACAACCAACCATGCCCATCCTGAACCGAAACGAGTTGTTGCTGCTGCAGTGAAGGCTGCTTGGAATTCTTCAAATGAACCAAATGTTGCATCGATTGCTGCTGCAAGTTCTGCTGATGGAGCTGTTTTCTCAGGAGTCATCAATTCCCAGAAAAGAGCGTGGTTCAAATGTCCACCACCATTGTTGATAAGCGCTTGACGGATATCAGCTGGGATAGATTCTACATCAGCAAGCAAGGCTTCAAGATCTTCACCGATTTCAGGGTGTTTTTCTAGAGCTACATTGGCATTGTTGACATAAGTTTGATGGTGTTTGTCATGGTGCAAGTGCATTGTTTCCGCATCGATGTATGGTTCCAAAGCGTCGTATGCATATGGAAGATCTGGTAAGATAATAGCCATCTGTAATACCTCTTTTTCTTTCTATATGAAAATGATAACGCAAACATTCACTTTTTTCAAGTTTTTTGCTTATAGATAAGGAAATCAGTGACATACTTTCTAATAATACTCTTCGAAAATCTCTTCAAACCGCGTCAACGTCGCCTTGCCGTAGGTATATGTTACTGACTTCGTCAGTCTTATCTACAACCTCAAAGCAGTGCTTTGAGCTGACTTCGTCAGTTTCATCCGCAACCTCAAAAACATGTTTTGAGCTGACTTCGTCAGTCTTATCTACAACCTCAAAGCAGTGCTTTAAGCAACCTGCGGCTAGTTTCCTAATTTGCTCTTTGATTTTCCTTGAGTATAAAACAAGCAAATCAGCAAGAAACCCACGACAAGATAATCTTGACGCGGGTTATAGTTTCAAAAAAATGTCAATTGACCTGACTAGTAATCTGTAAGAGTGCCTTTTCAAAAAGGAAACTCTTTTCATAAAGACCTGTCTTAATCTGATAGTCTGTCTCAATCAAATAGGAAATAGCTTGCTTCAAAAAGCTCAAGGAAAGTCCTCGTGAATCCCTCAACGCAAACTTGATTTGATAGGGATTGGGATTGCGTCCCAGATAACTACCTAAACTACTTGCAATCTGCGATTCTGTTTGCCCAGACTCTGACAAAAGTTTCACCTGAGTAAAAGTCCGAAATTGTCCCAGCATGACTGCAATCAGTTTGATTTCATCTTCCCCTTGCAAGGTCAAGTCTCTCACCAAATCGCGCGCCTGATCCATCTTTTTAGTCAGAATAAACTGAGTTAAGTCAAAGATATTGTCCTGCAAGGTCTTAGGAATTGCCTCGACAATGTCCTTTTCCTCAATCACCCCATCTGATTTATAGGACTGTAAAAAGAGGAGATTTTTCTGAATTTCGCTAAATTGAAAACCCGACTTGATGAGGAGATTTTCAAAAGAATGATTGGTAAACTGCAGACCTTGTTTCTGGCTCCACTTTTGGAAATACTGGCGCAATTCTTGTTCTTTGGCTTCTACTGCATCAAAGCCCCTGGCATCACGCTTCAGTAATTTGACTAACCGTCTTTTGCTGTCCAGCTTTCCTTCCGCAAAGATTAACAACTTGGTTGTTGGTGAAGGATTATCAAGGTATTCCTCAAATGACTTGAGCTCATCACCTGTCAAAAAGCGCTTTTTAGCAGTCGTGATATCGACAAAATGGTCTAGTATCACGATTTTCTCATCCGCAAAGAAAGGAAGGCTGACCAACTCCAGTTCTACATCTTTATAAACTACTTCTTTCATATCAAAGTAGGCAAAGTTGAGGTCAGCAGAATCATAGCCAATTTGTTTCAACACTTGACCCTTCATCACTTCAAACTGACCCTGGTCTGTCCCTGTAAAAAGGCTCAGGCTTGGTAAATTTGATAAAGTCAACTTCTGACTCTCTTCAATGGCTAGCATCTTCTCTCCTTTCTTCTGACTTTTTAATTCATTTAATCGATATAGCACAATTTCCCACGGAAATCTTCTAGGCTCTCGTACCCTTTTTCCGCCATGATTGCTTTCAGTTCATTGGTAATACGTTCGAAAGCACCGACGCCTTCTTTGTGAAGGGTGGTTCCCACCTGCACCATACTGGCTCCACAGAGGATATGTTCAAAGGCATCACGACCAGTCAACACGCCACCTGTTCCGATGATTTGGATTTGAGGATTTAAGCGTTGATAAAATGCGTGAACATTAGCAAGAGCAGTCGGTTTGATATACTCTCCCCCAATTCCACCGAAACCATTTTTAGGACGAATAACGACAGACTCATCTTCTATATAAAGGCCGTTTCCGATAGAGTTGACGCAGTTGACAAACTTAAGAGGATACTTATTGAAAATAGCTGCCGCTTGGTCAAAGTGAACAATATCAAAATATGGTGGCAATTTAATTCCAAGAGGTTTGGTGAAGTAGACAAATACTTCTGCCAAAATCCGGTCTGTTGTCTCAAAATCATAGGCAATCTGAGGTTTTCCTGGAACATTTGGACAAGAGAGGTTTAGCTCAGTCAGACCACGAAAATCACTCTCTTGGACTTTTTTCAAGATAGTATGGGTTTCCTCTGGAGACATGCCGACTAGAGATAAGAAGAAAGTTCGGTTTGTCTCTTTTTCCTGCAAGTCCAAAAGATAGTCCAAATAATAGTCTAAGCCATTATTCGGCAAGCCCATAGAGTTGATAGAACCAAGTGGAACATCTTGATAACGTGGTTCAGGGTTCCCCTGACGAAAGTCCAAGGTCGCTGTCTTTGTGACAAAGGTTCCTGCCGCTGAGTTTTTGACTCCTTCAAGCTCTTCTATCGTCATACAAGCCACACCTGCTGCATTCATCAAGCAGTTGTCAAACTCAAAACCAGCAATTTGTGTTTTCGTTGATACCATGATTCTAATCCTCCAGATTCCTTTTATTGCTAATATTATACCACAGTTTTAATTCTAGGTTTACTAGATTCTATGGTTCTATCTATTTATTCGGAAAAGAAAGTCTAGTGCAGAAGTCATGCTATGGAAACAGCTAGTGTATTGGAAGTTTGAACAAGACTTGGGTAACAGACTTTTGAATGAAGTCCAAGCAACAGGGAGAAATCTCAACCATGAGTCCATTCCATGACTCTGTTGCTCTAGAAAACCTTGCAATAGTCAAGTGATAACGAATAAAACTTTGGATTGAAATATCCCCATGATTATCTATTACGAGGAGAAATCTCAACCTTTATCATTTTTAAAGAAATACATGTAAATCTCTACTTTCACAAAATGGATTTTCAGAACAGTATCCCAGTATAGTTAAAAACTATAAAAAAGAGAGGAAGTTCCCCTCTTAATATTTTATTTGACTGCTTCTTTCAAAACCTCTACCTTGTCCAAACGTTCCCACGGAAGATCAATATCTGTACGTCCCATGTGTCCATAAGCCGCTGTTTGACGGTAAATTGGGCGCTTGAGATCCAGCATTTGGATAATTCCTGCAGGGCGAAGATCAAAGATTTGACGAGCCGCTTTTTCAAGTTTGCTTTCAGCTACTGTTCCTGTACCAAAGGTATCGATACGGACAGAAACAGGCTGGGCAACACCGATAGCGTAAGCCAATTGCACTTCTGCTTTCTTAGCAAGACCTGCTGCAACGATATTCTTTGCAATATAACGAGCTGCATATGAGGCAGAACGGTCCACCTTAGTCGCATCCTTACCAGAGAAGGCACCACCACCGTGACGAGAGTAGCCACCATAGGTATCCACGATAATCTTACGACCAGTCAAGCCTGAGTCTCCTTGAGGTCCACCGATTACAAAGCGACCAGTTGGATTGATGAAGAATTTTGTTTGCTCATCCAAGTACGAGGCTGGAATAACCTCTTTGATAACCTTGTTAATGACATCATTGTGAATTTGTTCGTTGCTGACTTCTGGATCGTGCTGAGTTGAAATAACGACTGTGTCCACACGTACTGGACGGTCATTTTCATCATACTCAACTGTAACTTGTGATTTAGCATCTGGGCGAAGATAGCTGATTTCCCCAGACTTGCGAAGTTCAGCCAAACGACGAACCAATTTATGACTGAGTGCGATTGGCAATGGCATGAGCTCCTCTGTTTCATCCACAGCAAATCCAAACATGAGACCTTGGTCTCCAGCACCAATCAAGTCCAGCGGATCTTGATCTGCATTTCCACGAACCTCCAAGGCTTCGTTAACACCTTGGGCAATATCTGGTGACTGCTCAACAAGTGACGGATGGACTCCTACAGTTTCAGCAGAAAATCCATATTCTGTATTGGTATAACCAATCTCTGCAATAGTATCACGAACCACACGGTTAATATCCACATAGGCATTTGTAGAAATTTCACCAAAAACGTGGACGGAACCAGTATAGACAGCTGTCTCAGCAGCAACGTGCGCCTCTGGATCCTCTGCTAAAATAGCATCCAAAATCGCATCTGAAATTTGGTCTGCAATCTTATCTGGATGCCCCTCAGATACAGACTCAGACGTGAATAATTTACGTTCTGACATAAAAATGTCCCCCCTTAAAAATAGTGTTATAGAGTTACAAAGTACTGATAGGTATTTCTGTTATCAAAGAGTTACGACGTGAAAGAAATAAAAACAATACTTTTTTATTTCTGAAACTAGTAAGGCGCATAGGGTGACCGCCTTATAGCGGCAACCGTAGAATGACGAGCGACTACTTTGGAGCCGTCATTCTTTGCGAGTTACGACGCGAAAGAAATAAAAACGATACTTTTTTATTTCTGAAGCTAGTAAGGCGCATAGGGTGACCGCCTTATAGCGACAACCGTAGAATGACGAGCGACTACTTTGGAGCCGTCATTCTTTGCGAGTTGCGACTCGCAAGAAAAAATAGAAGTACCTACCATCTTATCGGGACTATATAACTTTATCATTATACCATTTTTCAACACAATTTGCAGTCTTTAATGTAGTGTTTCTGTTTAGATAGTTCGTTCTCATAAAGCAAAAAGTTGGAGCTCAGCACTCCAACAATTACTATTAAAATGTTTGGCGTTTAGCTTTACGCTCTGCACGACCGCGAGCGCGATTTTCAGCACGCTTGGTTTTGCGGCGCTTTTCATCAACCGCCCATTGAATTTTCTTCTTATAACCCGGTTTGACTTTTTTCTTTTTCTTTTTGACCAGACCAATCATTTCAATATCAAGCTTATCTTGCTTCTTCTCACGATTAGCACGACGATCACGGTCATAGGTATCTTGAAATTCCCCGTCTTTGACCATCTTAGGAGTAAACTTGATTCCCAATTTCTCCAACTCACGGATATCCGAGTCATCACTTGGCTGATAAAGGGTAATGGCTGTGCCTGGTAGGCCATTTCTTCCAGTACGACCAACACGGTGCACAAAGAAGGACAAATCTTGCGGAATGGCATCATTGATGACATGGCTGACACCTTCAATGTCAATTCCACGCGCTGCCAAGTCTGTTGCGACAATGTACTCAAAATCCAGATTTTTCACCTGATTCATGATACGCTTGCGCTCACGAGGGGCAATATCTCCGTGAATCTTTGCCACCTTCAAACCTTGAGCAGTCAGGTAAGAATGCAATTCATCAGCACGCGTTTTAGTGTTAACAAAAATCATTGCCAAATAGGGTTGCATCAACTGAGTCAACTGGTAAATTTGAGCATTCTTATCACGTCCCTTGGTAGAAATCAACCAATTATCAATGGTATCAGAAATGACCGTTTTGGTCTTGATTTTCTCCATAACAGGATTTGACAAGTATTTTTTCAAGAATGGTTGCAGTTTTTGTGGAATAGTCGCTGAGAAGACCATGAATTGCAAGTCTTTTGGAAGACTGCCAGCAATCTTATCAACAGTTTCCAAGAATCCCATATCCAAGGTCATGTCTGCCTCATCGACCACAAAGGTCTTGGCCTTGTGAATAGCCAAATCACCGGATTTAACCAAGTCGTAGATACGGCCTGGTGTTCCAATAACAATATGAGGCTGATTGCTTGCCAATTTCTCAATCTGGCGAGCCTTATCCGTACCACCCACATAATTAACCACACGAACTTCGACATCTGAATGGGCAGCAATCTGACGGGCTGCTTGGTAAATTTGAGTAGCCAACTCACGACTCGGTGCAGTAATCACTGCCTGTACACTATCGCTGGCTTCATCTAATTGCTGAAAAATCGGTAACAAGAAAGTATGAGTCTTACCTGAACCTGTTTTTGATTCACCGACTAGGTCACGACCTGCCAAAACAATGGGAATCAACTTATCTTGCACCTCTGTTGGAGTTGTAAATTTTAACTCCTCCAAGGCTTCTCTAATATAATTTTTAAATTGAAATTTCGTAAATGACATACTATCCTCGATTCTATCTATCTTATCAATTATACCACATTTTATTCCATTTCAGTAGCCTCACTTATTTATACTCAATGAAAATCAAAGAGCAAACTAGGAAGCTAAACGCAGGCTGTACTTGTTTATACTCAATGAAAATCAAAGAGCAAACTAGGAAGCTAAACGCAGGCTGTACTTGAGTACGGCAAGGTGAAGCTGACGTGGTTTGAAGAGATTTTCGAAGAGTATTAGGATATTTCCAGTAGCTTTTCTAATCAGAAAAAGGCTGGAATTTTATAATTCCAACCTCTTTTCATACTCAATGAAAATCAAAGAGCAAACTAGGAAACTAGCCGCAGGCTATACTTGAGTACGGCAAGGCGACGTTGACGTGGTTTGAAGAGATTTTCGAAGAGTATCAGTTATTATTTCCAGTTTAAAATAGCATTCAAGCCATAGTGATCACTGACTTGCGGACTCTTCTTACCATCAAAAACAACATGCAGATTTTCCACCACTAACTCTTTGGTAGTAAAAACATAGTCGATTCGAAGGGGTTCAGTGTTCCCTTTCCATCCATCTATTTCTGGTGGAACAGTATAGCTACCACTTTTCTCTTGAGCAACTTCAAAAGCGTCTTGTAAGCCTAATGGACTAGCTAAAATAGCTTGGTAGCCTTCCTGTCCAGCCGGATTGTTGAAATCTCCAGCTAGCAAAAGCGGCTTGTTCAATTCTTTCAAGACAGCCTCAAATCGTGCCCATTCTTCTTGGAAACCTTTATCCCACCAAGAAAGGTGGACACTTGCAACTGCAAGCTCCTTACCATCAACTACAGTTTCAGCCACGGCAACACGGCGAGTATGATAGTCTGTTGGATCATCCACATCTGAAACTAAAATTTCTCTGGCTTCAATAGGTGTTTTAGACAAGATAGCCACACCTTCATGGTAGCTGTCATAACCGATATGATTATAAGCCCAGGTCCAGTAGTAATTTTTCCCTTGCTCTGACAACTTTTCAACCAAGAGTCTAACATAGTGGTCTTGGTGAATAGGCTCAGCTGCTGGCAAAGCTTGATAAAGGTCATTAACGTCCACCTCTGGCGAAGTAATCTCCTGATTGATTTCTTGGAAACAAATCAAATCATAGTCCTTTTCAAGAATATCCTCAAGCAAAATCTGGAATTTTTCCTCAGCTTCTTTTTCCATCCAACTGTGAGTATTGAGTGTTAAAAATTTCATTCTTTTCTCCCAAAATAAGAGGTTGGAATACAGTTTCCAACCTCAAGTATATTACAATTCTACTTTAGCAACTGCTGTTTTAGCTGCAAGAGAACCTGTTTTTTCTAATTTAACTGATTTAATTGCATCACCATTTGTGAAGACAACTACTGTTGAAGTCTCACGTCCTGCTGCACGGATAGCATCCAAGTCAGCTGTGACAAGAAGATCACCTGCTGCAACTTTTTGTCCTTCAGCAACATGAACTGTAAATGGTTTACCTTCAAGACTTACTGTGTCCAAACCAATGTGAACCAATACTTCAAGACCTGCTTCAGTCACAATACCAAGAGCATGTTTTGTTGGGAAGATGCTTGATACAGTACCTGAAACTGGAGATACAATGTTTCCATTTGCAGGTTCTACTGCAAATCCATCACCCATCATTTTTTGAGCAAATACTGGATCTTTTACTTGTTCCAAAGCAACAACTTGACCGTCTGCTACTGAGTAAACTTCCTCAGTAAGACCTTTGAAGTGAACAGTGTTTTGTTGTGCTTCAGTCATTTGGCTTGGAAGAGTTTCAGGAATGATTTCACCTGAATCAAGGATATCTTGGATATCAGATTTCAATACGTCAGCTTTTGGTCCGTAGATAGCTTGAACCCCTTGTCCTTTCATGACAAGACCCATAGCTCCTTCTGCTTTCCATTGCTCTGCATTTCCTACTTTATCTGCATCTTTAACAGTTACACGAAGACGAGTCATACATGCGTCAACATCAACGATGTTTGCACGTCCACCAAGAAGGTTGATAATGTTTACAGCTTGAGAACCTGCTGCAACTTTCACTTCGCTGCTAGATTCTTCTGAACCTTCAGCAGTTTCGTAGTTTCCGTTACGCCCTGGAGTTGCGTAGTTGAATTTTTGAATCATGAAGTTTGCGATAAAGTACATGATTACGGCAAAGAGAACAGTTACCCAAATGAAGTTAATGATATCCATACCGATACCAGCACTGATTGCAATAGGTGTACGAGTCAAGAACTCGATTGAACCGAATGAGTGCATACGTAGGTTTACGACGTCAGCCATAGCGAAGGCAGCACCTTGAACAAGTGAGTAAACAAGATACATAGGTGTTGCGACGAACATGAACATGTATTCGATTGGTTCAGTAACCCCTGTCAAGAATGTTGCAAGAGCTGTCGCAATCATCATACCTTTGTATTTGTGTTTCTTGTCAGCATCAACATTACGGTAGATAGCCACAACCACACCCATCAAGATACCGAATGAACCAATCATTTGTCCAACTTTGAAACGAGCTGGGTGAACAGTATCTAACAAGTGTTGGTATTGACTAGCATCAGTACCTTTAAGGTTTACAAGGTCTGTTACCCATGCAAGCCAAAGTGGATCTTGACCAAATACTTGGCTACCTTTTGCTGCACCAGTTAAGACCTCATAAGTACCACCAAGAGCTGTGTAGTTCATTGGGATAGTCAACATGTGGTGAAGACCAAATGGCAAGAGCAAACGTTCCAATGTACCATACAAGAATGGTGCAAGGATTGGAGCAGTTTCTTGTGAGTTAGCAATCCAGATACCAAAGCTATTGATACCAGTTTGCACAAGTGGCCAGAAAGCTGAAAGTACAATTGCAGCAATTATTGAACGAAGAATAACTACAAACGGTACAAAACGTTTCCCGTTAAAGAATGAAAGTGCATCAGGAAGCTTACGGAAGTTATAGTATTTATTGTAAGCAGTTGCTCCAATAAAACCAGAAATAATCCCTACGAAGACACCCATGTTCAATGCTGGGGCTTCCATAACACTAATGAAGTAATCAGCAACTTTGATTTGCCCACCCAATAGTGTTGAAACCATAGCATCTGGATTTTTCAACATATCGCCTGATACACCAAAGATTGTACCAGTGATACGGTTAATCAAGATGAAGGCAAGACCAGCGGCGAAAGCACCACCAGCACGTTCTTTAGCCCAGCTTCCTCCAATAGCGAGGGCGAACAAGATATGAAGGTTAACGATAACTCCCCAACCGATTTGCTCTAGTACACCACCAGTAATAACGAGTGGTGCAAAGGTTGGGTTAATCATCACGATAGACTTACCGATTGAAATCATCAAACCAGCAGCCGGCATAACCGCGATAACCACCATCAAAGCCTTACCGAATTTTTGCCAAAATTCGAAAGACAAGACATTTTTGAATGTATCTTTCATCATTCAAATCTCCTTTATTTTTATTTAGGCAAACGTTTTACGAAAACGTTTGCACCTTCTATGATTTAATTATACCACTTTAATTTTTTTTGTAAAGGCTTTTATTCAAAAAAATCCTCTTTTTTCAAAAATTTTCTAGGTGCTAAATTTCAAGTTCAAGTTAGCCATCAAGAAGCCTTCTCTGAGCGACTCTTTTGGAAGTTCTTTTCTTCTACGCATCTCTTTTCAAACATTATTGTAGCAAAAAAGGAGATCATTTAATCTCCTCATAAAAGTAGCTAGTTTACCTAAATCTTCAAGAATCGACGCATGGAAATTCCTGATCCCAGTGAACCAATGAAAATCCCAATCACAAATAATAGGGCAATCATCAGAGGAGTAAATACCTCTGGCGCAATCATAGAAAGATTTTGTCCGACCAACGATTTGTTGACAGATTGGTAAACCATTCGATAAACAATAAAGACCAACACTGATGGCGCAGTTGCTCCAAGTAAACCAATAAAGGCACCTTCAAGTAAGAACGGTCCACGGATATAACTGTTCTTAGCACCAACCAAGCGCATGATTTGAATTTCGCGACTGCGGGAAATAATGGTGATACGAATGGTATTTGAAATCAAGAAAACTGCAATGAAAATCAAAAGTCCTGCAATAACTAATCCCCAAACACGGATAAATGATGCTAGTTGGAATAGGCGTTCTGTATTGGCACCACCATCCTGAACCTCAGACACACCTTCAATTTTTTTAGCATCTTCAGCTACAGTTTTTACATCACTTGGCGTATTTGTATCAACGATATAGGCATCATAGAGGGGGTTGGCATCTCCTTCAAAAATTTTCCAGTTATCACCCATTGTCTCGGTTAATTTTTCATATTGTTCTTCTTTACTTGAAAAAGTAACACTCTTAACAGTAGACATCCCCTTCAAAGCATTGTATACCTTGTGGTAGTCATTATTTGTAACAGTTTGACCTTCTTTTTCAATGGTCTCGCTATTATCAGCGACATCCTTACGAATGTAAACCATTACTCGAACATTATTTTCAATATCTGTAGCTAGTTTTGCTGTATTGAAAATAACAGATGCAAATATTGCCACCAAGGTCAAAGTAATCATGACTGAACTGACAGCAGCTACTGTCATCCAACCATTTCGTTTCAAACTTTTTAAGGCTTCAAATAAATGGCGAAAAAATCTACTAATCATCGTATCCATACTCTCCTTTTGATTCGTCACGAACAACACGACCATTTTCAATGGCAATGACACGGTGGCGCAAGGTATTTACAATCTGGCTATTATGAGTCGCCATCAAAATAGTTGTCCCTTGTAGGTTAATCCGTTCCAAGAGATTCATAATTTCCCATGAATTATCAGGGTCCAGGTTTCCTGTTGGTTCATCGGCTATCAATACTTTGGGATTATTTACAATGGCACGTGCAATCGCAATCCGCTGTTGCTCTCCACCTGAGAGCTCATTTGGGAAAGAACGAACCTTGTGCTTTAATCCTACCAAGTCTAAAACTTCCATAACCCTTTTTTTGATATTACGGCGATTTTCCCCGATTACTTCCATAGCGTAAGCAATATTTTCATAGACAGTTTTCTTTGGCAAGAGTTTATAATCCTGGAAGACAACCCCAACACTACGACGTAGAAGCGGGACGTCTTTCTTTTTGATCTTAACCAGATTAAAACCAGCAACTGATAGGCTTCCTTTATCGATTTTTACTTCACGATACAGAGAACGAATGAAGGTTGACTTCCCTGCTCCTGAAGGTCCTACAATGTAAGCAAATTCTCCCGGTTGAACGCTGACCGAAACACCGCGTAGGGCAGTCGTTCCGTTGTCGTATTTTTTGACGACATCTCTCATTTCAATGATTGACATGTGAGTTCCTTTCTATCTTAGCTGATTCGCCACTTAAGGTAGGCATCGATAAAACCATCTAGGTCTCCGTCCATAACCTTATCTACCTGAGCAACTTCAAAGCTAGTTCGATGATCTTTTACCATAGTATATGGCGTGAAGACATAAGAACGGATTTGGCTTCCCCATGTGATTTCTTTTTTCTCACCCTTGAGGGAATCAACTTCCGCAGCTTTCTTTTCTTGCTCCATTTGATAGAGCTTAGCCTGCAACATCTTCATGGCACGATCTCTATTTCCATACTGGGTTCGATCCACTGTTGATTGGACAACAATTCCAGTTGGAATGTGGGTTAAACGTACACCTGTTGAAACCTTATTGACGTTTTGTCCACCAGCACCACCTGAACGGAAGGTATCCATCTTGATGTCATCTTCCCGGATTTCCACTTCAATGGTATCGTCCAACTCAGGCATCACTTCTACAGATGTGAAAGAGGTATGGCGACGTTTAGCAGAGTCAAATGGTGAAATTCGCACCAAACGGTGCACACCCATTTCTGACTTGAGAAGACCATAGGCATTAGGCCCTTCAAATGATAGGGTTACTGACTTAATACCAGCTTCATCTCCTGCTTGGTAATCCAATACTTCCACTTTAAAGCCTTTAGCATTACCATAACGAGTATACATACGAAGCAACATATCACCCCAGTCCTGAGCCTCTGTACCACCAGAACCTGGATGGATTTCCAAGATGGCATTGTTGTGGTCATAAGGTTCCGACAAGAGAAGCGTCATCTCATAGCTGGTCATCATCTTATCAAGTTCGGCTAACTGCTCTACCAGTTCTTCTTGAACCGACTCGTCTTCTGCTAAAAAGTCCAATAAAATTTCGCCTTCATCCTGCAACTCTTCCATTTTGTGGAAGGTGTTATAGGTGTTTTTTAATTCATTTAATTCTTGCGACGTTTTTTGGGCCGCAATATTATCATTCCAAAAATCAGGTTCTGTCATCTTGTTTTCCAAGATGGCAATCTCTTCCTCTAGCCCTTCGAGGTCAAAGAGACCCCCTGAAAGAAGCTAATTTTTCACGATTTGCGTCAATTTTCTGACGAATTACTGAAATGTCCATAAATACTCCTTTTTTACATCATTTCATTATAGCATATTTTATCATTTCTTTCCATCTTTTGCTATAATCCCTTTTTTATGAAAAAAGAAAAAAGAAGCCTTTGGGCTTCCCTTCTTACAAGACTTTTGCTGAAGTGCGAGTGATTTCTTCCACTTGAATACCATTTGCTTCAAATTTTTCTTTCAAGGCTGGTAAATCAATTGATCCATCGATTTGCACTTCGATAATCACCTTACCATCCTTACGCGGAATATTGACTGTATGGGAGATATTCAAATTTTCTTCTACAATCAAAGAAACAATCTTTCCGAGGACACCGACTTCATCTTCTGTAGCAAAGCGTACACGAATTCCTTCTTCACCATAACCAGCAATTTCAAGAAAGGCTTGGAAAACGTCACGGTCCGTAATAACCCCATAGACTTGATGGTTATCTACTACAGGCAAAATACCAATCTTGTTTTTCAACATCAGATAAGTTGCATCTTCTAGACTAGCATAGCCTGAAACAGTGACAACATCGCGAATCATGACATCTTTTACTTTTGTCTTATTTAGAAGATAATTCATCTCATAGATAGACAGACTGGTTGCTTTTGATGGACTAGCTTGGGCAATGGTTCCCTCAGTTACCAAACCAACCAATTGATCATTTTCGATAACAGGCAAGCGGTGCAACCCTTGCTCTCTCATCAAATCTGCTGCATGAGATACTGTTGTATCTGGACTAATATACACTACCTTGCGGGTCATAAAATCTTTAACTGCCATGAGACTTCTCCTTTTCTATTCTTATCCCTATTATACAATCTTTTTGCAAATCTATCAAACGCTTACATTTCTTTTTCAAAATTCAGAAAAGTATGAATAACCTAGCAAAAAGAGCTCTGAAATCGAGCTCTGTGAATGAAGGTAAGATACGTTTCATTCGATTTTTTCAATTATTAGAAATTAAGCTTTCAATGTAGATGAATATTGCTTTGCAATCTCTATCCACCGATTAAAAAGATCCCCCGGACTATAATGATGATTACTCCATAATCTTCATCTGCAACCTAAACTAGTCTCCCAGACTATGCGAAGATTGCTTACGCAATCTCTATCCACCGACTAAAAAGGTCCCCAGGACTATATTGATCATTACTTCGTAATCTTCATTTGCAACCTAAACTAGTCTCCCAGACTATGCGATGATTGCTTCGCAATCTCTATCCACCGATTAAAAAGGTCCCCCGGACCTTTTTAACCACCCAGATATGCTTTTCTGACTTCTTCTGATGAGGCGAGTTCTTTTCCTGTTCCGGATAGGACGATTTTTCCTGTTTCCAATACATAGCCTCGGTCAGAGATTGCGAGTGCTTTATTGGCATTTTGTTCAATCAAGAGGACGGTCGTTCCTTGTTGCTGGATATCTTGAATGATATCAAAAATCTCTTGGATAAAGATTGGGGCAAGTCCCATTGATGGTTCATCTAAAAGAAGAAGTTTTGGTGTTGACATAAGAGCGCGTCCCATGGCAAGCATTTGTTGTTCTCCTCCTGAAAGAGTGGCTGCATCTTGGTTCTTGCGTTCTTCAAGACGTGGGAAACGTGAAAAGACCTTCTTCAAATTAGCTTGATTTTCTTCACGATTTTTCTTTAAAAAAGCTCCCATTTCAAGATTTTCCATAACAGTCAAGCCAGGGAAGACGTGGCGTCCTTCTGGAACTTGTGAAAGACCACCTGCCACAATTTTCTGAGCTGGCATTTTTTGGATTTCTTGACCTAAAAATTCAATCTTTCCTGAACTTGGTCGAACTAAACCAGACAAGGTACGGAGAATGGTTGTCTTACCTGCACCATTGGCACCGATAAGGGAAACAACTTCTCCTTCATTAACTTCAAAGCTTACATCACGGACTGCTTGAATCATACCATAATGCACAGAAAGATTATCAACTTTTAACATAGACATTAGGCTTCACCTCCTAGATAAGCTTCGATAACGCGTTTATTGGTCTTAATTTCGTCTGGAGTTCCTTGAGCAATCAAACGGCCATATTCAAGTACGTAGATACGTTCTGTAACTTCCATGACCAGATTCATATCGTGTTCAATCAGCATGATCGTAATCTTAAATTCATCTTTGATACGACGAATTAACTCAGTCAATTCGGCTGTTTCCTGTGGGTTCATACCTGCTGCTGGTTCATCTAAAAAGAGAATTTTAGGTTCCGTAGCAAGGGCACGAACAATTTCCAAACGACGTTGTTGTCCGTAGGCAAGGTTTTTAGCAAGAGTTTCTGCATCACCATCTAAATCAAAGATTTTCAACAATTCCAAAGCCTTAGCCTTTAATTCTTTTTCACTCTTGTAAAAAGCTGGTAAGCGCAAAAAACTAGCAAAAACATGTTGTTTGTGATGGTTGCCAAAAGCAATCAAAACATTGTCCAAAACGGTTAAATCTTTAAAGAGACGGATATTTTGGAAAGTACGTCCAAGTCCCAAAGAGGCAATCTTATAAGGTGACTTTCCATTCAAAAGGTGACCATCTAAGGTTACTGTTCCCTCGCTTGGTTCATAAACACCCGTCAAGAGGTTGAAAAGGGTGGTTTTCCCAGCTCCATTTGGACCGATTAGTCCAACCAGTTCCCCTTCGTTCAATTCAAGAGTCACATCTCCAACAGCTGTTAGACCGCCAAAATGTTTGGTTAACTGTTTTACTTCAAGCAATGCCATTAGTTTTGTTCCTCCTTCTTAGATTTTTTAAAGAAACGTGATAGGCTCAATTCCCATGTTCCAAGAAGTCCGCCTGGTCTGAAAATCATTACCAATACCAAGGCCAAAGCGTAAATAATCATACGAACGCTGGCAACATCTTGGAGAAGCATATTCAAAATTCCAAGAACAATAGCTGAAACAATGGCACCTGTAATGGAACCAAGTCCACCAAATACAACAATGATCAAAACGTTGATTGAGTTGATGAAAGTGTAATCTTTCGGTACAACTGAACCGATAAATCCTGCCTGAAGTGACCCTGCAATACTTGCAGTAATGGCACCAAAGACAAAAGCGATGATTTTAATTTTAGTCGTATTAACCCCAACTGACTCAGCAGCGATTTCATCCTCACGAACCGATAGGGTTGAACGACCAATTGGACTACGCAAGAAGTTCAAAGTTGCAATGGTTGTAATCACGACAAAGAAGTAAACCATTTGCCAAGTTGTAAAGTTAGGAATTCCCAAGATACCTGCCGCACCATTTGTAAGGCTTCCACCATTGATGATAAAGATACGGATAATTTCAGAAACACCAAGAGTCGCTACCGCAAGATAGTCCCCCTTCAAGCGCAAGGTTGGAATTCCGACAAGTAAGGCAACCGCTCCTGAAAGCAAAGCTCCTAACAGCATAGCTCCAAAGAAGGCACCATAGGTTGGTGATTTAGAACCAATAATAGCAGCTGCATAGGCACCAATCGCCATGAAACCAGCATGCCCAAGTGAAAATTGTCCTGAAAAACCAACGATTAAGTTGAGACCAACAGCCAGAATAATATTGATTCCAATTTGTTGTAAAATCTGTACATAGAATAGATTGAGTACTCCGACTGAAACCAGTACACTAATCAAGCCATAACCAGCTAACAAAAGGAGTAACCATAGAATATTAACTTTTAAATTTTCCTTCATCGTTTACACCTTCTCTTTCACATTTTTACCAAGGATACCAGCTGGGCGAACAATCAAGATTAACAATAAGATTCCATAAACAATGGCATCACGGAAGTCTGACATCCCAAAGGCTGTCGCAAAGGTTTCCAATAGACCAATCACAAAACCACCAAGAGCCGCACCAGGAATGATTCCGATACCACCAAGTACTGCGGCAACGAAAGACTTAAGACCTGGAGTAACCCCCATCAAAGGCTCAAGAGAGTTATAATAGAGGGCAATCAGAACACCAGCTGCACCCGCAAGAGCTGAACCCAAAGCGAAGGTAAAGCTGATAGTACGGTTTACATTGATCCCCATCAATTGTGCCGCATCGCTATCTACTGATACTGCACGCATGGCTTTCCCCATCTTGGTCTTTTGGACAATGACTTGTAACAAAATCATCAAAATCAAGGAAATGGCCAAAATCATTAACTGCACATTTGTTAGGCTAACTGGTCCCAAATCATAGCGAACTGTTTGAATCGCTTGAGGGAAGGCACGGGTATTGGCACCAACCAGATAGACCATACCATACTCCAATAGGAAAGAAACCCCAATAGCTGTAATCAAAACAGCAATACGAGTAGAGTGGCGCAAAGGTCGGTAAGCAAGAAACTCAATCACGACACCAAGAATGGCTGTCGCTAGCATGGCTACAATAAGCGCTACAAAGAAATTCATTTGGAAAGAATTGATCAAGAAATAACCGATAAAGGCTCCCATCATATAAATATCACCGTGGGCAAAGTTGATGAGCTTGATAATTCCGTAAACCATGGTATATCCTAGGGCTAACAGCGCGTATACACTACCTAGAATCAAACCATTTACTAGTTGTTGGAGCATAAAATTCACTCTTTCTATTTATAATTTTGAGGGTTTCCCCTCACTTTTTGATAGGTTCTTAAACATCGAAACAGGGAGTGAGTCAAAGTCTCATTCCCTATTTCAACATTTTCTATTATGGTTTTACAACTTCTGCTGCTTCAACCTTACCATTGTTCATGGTCATCATGTAAGCAGTTTTGACTGTGTTGTGGTCTGCATCAAAGCTTGTTTGACCAGTTACACCTTCAAAATCTTTTGTTTTAGCAAGGTTATCCTTGATTTCACCTGAATTTTTAGCACCTTTTGCTGCGTTTGCTACAAGGTGAACTGAATCATAAGCCAAGGCTGCAAATGTTGAAGGCTCTTCATTGTACTTAGCACGGTAAGCGTCAAGGAAGGCTTTAGCTTTAGCTGAAACTTCTACAGTAGTTGAGAAGCCTGAGATAAAGTAGATGTTTGATGCTTTTTCAGCAGTTGCTTGTTGTACAAACTCCTCACCGTTGAATCCATCACCACCAACGATTGGTTTGTCAATTCCCATGCCACGCGCTTGGTTTACAATCTTACCAGCCTCATTATAGTAGCCAGGAACAACGATAGCATCAAAGTCTTTCCCTTTCATTTTTGTAAGGGCTGCTTGGAAGTCTGTGTCACCTGCTACGAAAGTTTCATCTGCAACGATTTCACCCTTGTATGACTCGCGGAAAGATTTGGCAATCCCTTTAGCATAGTCACTGGCATTGTCAGTATAAAGAACAACTTTCTTAGCATTTAATTTTTCAGAAACATAGTTTGAGATAATTTTTCCTTGGAAGCTATCTTGGAAAGTTCCAATAAAGAGGTAATCTTGACCTTTAGTCAATCCATCTTGAGTCGCACTTGGTGAGATCAATGGAACACCTGCTTTTGTAGCGTTCGCTACCGCAGCTGCAGTCGCACCAGATGTCGCAGGTCCTACGACTGCTGATACTTTAGATTGGGTTACAAGGTTAGTTGTAACTGAAGCAGCCTCAGCTGTTTCAGACTTATTATCTTTATCGATTACTTCGATTTGTTTTCCATCGATACCACCTGCGGCATTGATTTCATCAACAGCCAATTGGGCACCTTTTTGTTCAGCTGTTCCGTATGCAGCTAAAGAACCTGATTCTTCAAAGTTAAACCCGATTTTAATTGTCTTTTCCTCTACTGAGTTACCAGCAGTGTTGACTGCTCCAGACTTCACTTCTCCACAGGCTGCAAGAAGTGCTACACTTGCAAGCGCCACAAACGATAGGGCAAATTTTTTCTTCATCTTTTTTTGTCTCCTTATTTCTTAAATAGTCTGTTAAGAATATACCGAATTATCAGAAAATTGTCAACACTTTTCTTTAATTTTTTATCTGATAACGTTTTCTTCTCGATAAAGGTTGCCCACAAAGGGTGTTTCCAGTTCTTGGATATGACAAACTCTGACTTTTTTGATAAACTTTTCCTTACTCAAGCGCCCGACCAATTGCTCCACTTCTTGAGTTGGAACATAGAGTTGTAAGTAACGATGTTTCTTGGAATGATAGGTAATATCTCCATAATCCTGCAGTTTTTTGGCATCACGATTATAGTAAAGATAGATAATCAAGCCAGATCGATTGACTTTTTCAAACATGATAAATCCTCTTTCTAAGAAATCTCTCCCTATTATACCAAAAAAAGCAAACTCAGTCGAGTTTGCCTTCTTTGATCATTAGTTCAATGAATTATTGGCCATGATTTCATCAATAAAGCCATATTCAAGTGTTTCTTGGGCGCTCATCCAGTTATCGCGTTCTGCATCTGCATGGACTTTTTCGATTGACTGACCTGAATTTTCAGCCAAGATTTTTTCCAAGGTATTACGAGTTTTAAGCAAGTGTTCTGCAGCGATCGCCATATCGGTTTGTTGAGTACCACCACCTGTACCACCCATCGGTTGGTGGATCATATACTCTGCATTTGGAAGCATGAAACGCTTGCCTTTTGCTCCACTTGATGCAATAACAGTCCCCATAGATGCAGCCATTCCCATAACGATGGTTTGGACATCTGCCTTGATAAAGTTCATAGTATCAACGATTGCCAAACCAGCTGAAACGGAACCACCAGGTGTATTGACATAAAGGTAAATATCTTTTGTACTATCTTGGGCATCCAAGAAAAGCAATTGGGCAATAACAGAGTTAGCCATATTGTCTTCAACTGGGCCTGTCAGCATAATGATGCGGTCTTTAAGAAGACGTGAGTAAATATCGTAGGAACGTTCTCCACGACTTGTTTGTTCAATAACTACAGGAATCATTCATTTCTCCTTTTGAGTTTTATTTTTGTTGGTCAAATGACTAAAGATAAGACTATTATAATATCTTGGTCAAAAAAGGTCAAATTTTTGCTCTGTTTTCATTAGACAGAAACAAAAATTCAACCTCCTTTCGTGACTGGAACTTCTTTTCCAAGTCAATTTTCTTTTTGATCTTATTTCGTACCGAACAAGCGGTCTCCAGCATCTCCAAGACCTGGAACGATATAACCGTGTTCGTTCAAGCGTTCATCCAAGGCTGCTGTAAAGATTTCTACATCCGGATGAGCTTCTTGAAGGGCTTTTACACCTTCTGGTGCTGATACAAGGCAGACAAATTTGATATTTGATGCGCCACGTTTTTTAAGAGAATCAACAGCCAAGATTGCTGAGCCACCTGTTGCCAACATTGGGTCTACCACAAAAATTTGACGTTGGTCAATATCTTCAGGCAATTTCACCAAGTACTCAACTGGTTGAAGCGTTTCTTCATCACGGTACATACCGATATGGCCAACTTTAGCAGCTGGAACCAAGCTCAAGAGCCCATCAACCATCCCGATACCTGCACGCAAGATTGGAACGATGGCCAATTTCTTACCTGCCAATTGTTTTTGAACTGTTTTTGTAATTGGTGTTTCGATTTCCACATCTTCTAGTGGAAGATCACGAAGTACTTCATACCCCATCAACATTGCAATCTCATCTACTAGCTCACGAAAAGCTTTTGTAGAAGTATCTGTACGACGCAAGATTGACAATTTGTGTTGAATCAGCGGGTGATTAATAACTTCAATTTTTCCCATTTTTGGAATTCCTTCTTTCAATTTATTCTTCTTATTATACCAAAAAACGGTTTAAAAATCTTTCTAAACCATTTATTTTTGATAATTTTTACATTAAATCTGCCTCTTTTAGAGCTACTTGTACTGTCTCAAGTGGTAAATGGGTTAATTCTGTTCCCTTTTCTTGATAAAGGTATTGGGCATGGTCGTCCATTCGGTACTGGTTAATATAAACCACGCGCTTGCAACCGACCTGCAGCAATTGTTTTGTACAGTTGAGACAAGGAAAATGGGTTACATAGGCTGTAAAGCCTTTGGGAACACCACGCTCAGCACCTTGAAGGATAGCATTGACCTCAGCGTGAAGGGTGCGAACACAGTGGCCTTCAATGACCAAACATTCGTGATCAATACAATGCTCAGTCCCTGACACCGAACCATTGTAACCAGTGGAAATAACCTTATTATCTTTTACCAGAATCGCGCCCACTTTAGCACGTTTACAAGTGGAACGATTGGCAATTAGTAGGGCTTGGGCTGCAAAATACTCATCCCAGGCCAGTCTTTTTTCAGTCATCTCTTTTCTCCTTTTTCTCTATTTTTTAAAAAATGGTAAACCTAAATCTGCAATCTTTTCAGCTGGTACCTTCATGCCATCCTTGATCCATTTTAGAAGGACTGAGACGATGGCTGAACTCCAGAAGGAATGAAGATAAGAGCTGACACCTTTTGATTTTCCATGGTATTTTTCCAGAAACTCCTGCATGGCTTGGACAAAGATTTTTTCCAGATGGTAATCCAAGGCCAGTTGAATCACTCTGGCTTCTTTTCTTGCCTCGCGGAAAAGGTGAACCCAAACCAAATAAAGGTCTGTCTTTAAATCGTAATGATGCAGCTGTTCCATAATATTGTGGACAGTTCGTTTAAAGACGCTTTCTAAAATCTCCTCTTTGGAATCATAATTACGGTAAAAGGCAGCACGCGAAACGCCTGCACGTTTGACCAATTCAGAAATACTAATCTTGGTCAAGTCCTTTTTTTCCAAGAGCTGCAAGAGGGCTGTTTCGATAGCTTCTCTAGTTAATAAATTGGATTCTTGGTTTGATTTTCTGAGATTTTCAAGAGACTTTTCAGAGATTCTACGTTCAGACATAACATTTTCTTTCTACTTGTCACAACAGACGGATGAGGCTTTTGTTTCAAGGGTTTTCATGATATAATTGTAAAAAAAGACAGAACCTTTGTCAATCTATAAATGGCAAAGATGGAGAATTTCTATGACTTGGAAGATTATTGCTGACTCTGGTTGTGATTATCGTCAGCTGGCAACACCAGCTATTGACACGACCTTTGTTAGTGTTCCCTTAACCATTCAAGTAGCTGATCATGTCTTTGTTGATGATGCCAGTCTTGATATTGACCAAATGATGGAAACCATGTATGCAACCGCAGAAGCTTCAAAATCAGCTTGTCCAAGCCCAGATGATTATTTGCAAGCATTTGAAGGAGCCAAAAACATTTTCCTAGTAACCATCACAGGTACTCTCTCTGGCAGTCACAATAGTGCTCAACTAGCTAAGAATATTTATCTAGAAGACCATCCTGACACTAAAATTCATGTAATTGATAGTTTGTCTGCTGGTGGGGAAGTTGATTTGCTCGTAGAAAAATTGAATGACTTGATCGACCAGGGCTTATCTTTTGAAGAAGTGGTTGAAGCTATCACTGCCTATCAAGAAAAAACCAAGTTGCTCTTTGTCCTAGCCAAAGTCGATAACTTGGTGAAGAACGGCCGTTTGAGCAAGCTTATCGGTACGGTCGTTGGCCTTCTCAATATCCGTATGGTTGGAGAAGCTAGTGAAACTGGAACCCTCGAATTGCTACAAAAAGCAAGAGGAGCAAAGAAAGCGATTCAGGCAGCCTATGAAGAGTTAGTAAAAGCTGGTTATGCTGGTGGCCGTATTGTCATGGCCCAACGCAATAACGAGAAATGTTGTCAACAGCTCTCAGACCGAATCCGTGAAAATTTCCCACAGGCGGATATTGAAATTCTCCCAACATCTGGTCTCTGCAGTTTTTATGCAGAAGATGGTGGTTTGCTGATGGGATATGAAATTGATTGATTGCATTCTTGACAAGAGGTGACCATCATCTCTTGTTTTTTTGTGGTACAATAGAGCTATGAAACATTTTGATACTATCGTCATCGGTGGGGGACCTGCTGGCATGATGGCTACAATTTCCAGTAGCTTTTATGGTCAGAAAACCCTCCTCATCGAAAAAAATCGGAAACTTGGAAAAAAATTAGCTGGGACTGGTGGAGGACGTTGCAATGTCACCAACAACGGAAACTTAGATGACCTACTAGCTGGAATCCCTGGGAACGGACGCTTTCTTTATAGTGTCTTCTCACAATTTGACAACCATGATATCATTAACTTTTTTACAGAAAATGGTGTTAAACTTAAGGTCGAGGATCACGGACGCGTCTTTCCTACTAGTGACAAGTCTCGTACCATAATCGAGGCCTTGGAAAAGAAAATCACTGAACTCGGTGGTCAAGTTGCTACTCAAACCGAAATTGTTTCGGTTAAAAAAATAGACGACCAGTTTGTCCTTAAGTCCGCAGACCAAACCTTCACTTGCGATAAACTCATTGTCACAACTGGTGGAAAATCCTATCCTTCCACTGGATCGACTGGTTTTGGTCACGAGATTGCCCGCCATTTCAAACATACCATTACCGAACTTGAGGCCGCTGAAAGTCCTTTATTGACAGATTTTCCACACAAGGCCTTACAGGGGATTTCTCTGGACGATGTGACCCTAGCCTATGGTAAGCATGTCATCACTCACGATCTGCTCTTTACCCACTTTGGTTTGTCAGGCCCTGCTGCCCTGCGTATGTCTAGTTTTGTCAAGGGTGGGGAGGTTCTCTCGCTAGATGTTTTGCCTCAACTTTCTGAGAAGGACTTGGCTGCATTTCTCGAAGAAAACCGTGAAAAATCCTTGAAAAACGCTTTAAAAACTTTATTACCAGAGCGTTTGGCAGAATTTTTTGTGCAAGGCTATCCTGAAAAAGTCAAACAGTTGACTGAAAAGGAACGTGAAAAACTTGTCCAGTCTATCAAGGCTCTCAAAATCCCTGTGACTGGCAAAATGTCCCTTGCCAAGTCCTTTGTCACCAAAGGTGGCATCAGTCTTAAGGAAATCAATCCTAAAACTCTGGAAAGTAAGCTGGTACCTGGCCTCCACTTTGCTGGCGAGGTCATGGATATCAACGCCCACACAGGTGGCTTTAACATCACTTCTGCCCTCTGTACTGGCTGGGTTGCGGGATCAAATCTAATCTAAATATACATTACTCAATGGAACAATCTACCCCAAAAGAAAGGAAGTCCTTTGGAACATATTATCTTGTTAAGGGGAGTTACTCCTAATGGAAAAAATGCTATCCCTAAAATGTCTTATCTAGTAGATATCTTGACAGAAGCTGGTTTTCAACAAGTTCGAACCTATATTCAAAGTGGAAATATTATTCTTGAAAGTAACTTAGCTCTCGAAGAAATACGAGAACAGGTTCATACTCTAATAAAGGAAAAGATTGGAGCCAATTTCAAAATAATCATTAAGAATAAGGATGATTTTGAAAACATTGTCCAAGAAAACCCGTTTGGAGAACACTATCTTTATGACCGTATACACGTGATTTTTTATCAAGAATCTATTCAAAGTCTCCCTTTAGAAAAATTGAAAATTGATTACGGTGAAGAAGAAATTTGTATCGGTAACCATTGTCTTTACCTCTATCTCCCTAGAACTGCAAAACAAAAGAAACTCCATACCAACTATCTTGAAAAGCTTTTTAATGTAGATTTGACCATGCGAAAACTAAATGTAGTAGAAAAATTATTAAGCAAGTAGTGCTTGAATTTAGTAAAAATCGGAAGATCACTCCTCCGATTTTATTTTGTCTGAGTTTGGACATAGTGAGCAATCACATCTGATGTATACTGGGCAGTGCTAGTTCCAAATTTATCAATATTTTCCTTAAACTCTGGATTATAGACATAGCCTTTACCGATATGACCGAATACTTCAATAGTACAATCAAATCCATAAGTACGGATGGCTTGTAAGAGTTTGGCTACTTGCTCTTGGTTTTCGGTTGCTGTTACAGGCAGACCAGCTTGAAGATTTTGTGCTAAGGCTTGAAAAACTTGGTTGAAGGCAACCGTAGCTTCGTCTTCGTGACCTTTTTGGCGCTCTAACGCTTGGTCCATGACTTCTTGTCCATATTTCTCTACCGCCTCTTGGTGGTATTTTTGATGGTCTTGGTAGTTAAATCCAGCGAATTTTTCCTCAATGCTCATTTCTCTTTCTCCTTTTTGTTCTTGAATGGTTTTTTGCAAGGTTGAAATCAAGGTATCCAGATGTTGCCTTTCTCGAGTCAAATAGTCCAACTGCCTGGTCAAATGAGGCAACAAATCTGTCCTTTCTTCCTTTAATAGCTCTGCTATTTTTTCTAAAGAAAAACCTAGATATTTATAGTAAAGAATAACCTGAAGGCGTTCCAAATCTTCTTTACTGTAGATTCGATAACCGTTTTCTGACTTTAAAGGAACTAAGAGTCCTATCTTGTCGTAGTGGTGCAGGGTCTTGACAGAGACACCTGAAAGCTGGGCAGCTTCTTTTATATGGTACATGATTTCCTCCTTACAATGATAGTATAACCCCTCCCCTTAGGTCAGAGTCAAGCATTTTTGCGAAATTTTTTTACTTTATCATAACATGAAAATGGTTTTCTTGACAGACCTTAGAAAACATGATAGGATAGTCAAGTCTATCAATCAAAAGAAAGGCTCATTTTGAGTACTGATGAGGCTAGTTGCCAAGGGCAGTAGCTTTTTCTTTTGTAACACTAATTTTAGGAGTTTAACTATGTCTGAAAAATCGCAATGGGGTTCTAAACTGGGCTTTATCCTAGCATCTGCTGGTTCAGCCATCGGACTTGGTGCCGTTTGGAAATTCCCCTATATGACTGCTGCTAACGGTGGAGGTGGCTTTTTACTAGTCTTTCTCATCTCCACTATTCTAATCGGTTTTCCCCTTTTGCTAGCTGAGTTTGCCCTCGGCCGAAGTGCTGGTGTTTCAGCTATCAAAACCTTTGGAAAACTAGGCAAGAATAGTAAGTACAACTTTATCGGTTGGATTGGTGCCTTTGCCCTCTTTATCCTCTTATCTTTCTACAGTGTTATCGGAGGATGGATTCTGGTTTATCTAGGCATCGAGTTTGGAAAATTGTTCCAGCTTGCTGGGACGAGTGATTATACTCAATTATTTACTTCAATCATTTCAAATCCAGCCATTGCCCTAGGAGCTCAAGCAGCCTTTATCTTATTGAATATCTTTATTGTATCACGTGGGGTTCAAAAAGGGATTGAAAGAGCTTCTAAGGTCATGATGCCCCTTCTCTTTATTATCTTTGTCGTCATCATCGGACGCTCTCTCAGTTTGCCAAATGCCATGGAAGGCGTTCTCTACTTCCTAAAACCAGACTTCTCTAAGCTGACAAGTGCTGGTCTCCTCTATGCTCTGGGACAATCTTTCTTTGCCCTCTCACTAGGGGTTACAGCCATGCTGACCTATGCGTCCTACTTGGACAAGAAAACCAATCTAGTTCAATCAGGGATTTCTATCGTTGCCATGAATATCTCAGTATCCATCATGGCAGGTCTAGCCATTTTCCCAGCCATGTCAGCCTTCAATATCCAGTCTGAAGGGGGACCGAGCCTGCTCTTTATCGTCTTGCCTCAACTCTTTGACAAGATGCCTTTTGGAACCATTTTCTACATCCTCTTCCTCTTGCTCTTCCTCTTTGCGACGGTCACTTCTTCCGTTGTTATGCTGGAAATCAATGTGGGCAATATCACCAATCAGGACAACAGCAAGCGTGCTAAATGGAGTGTTATTTTAGGAATTTTGACCTTTGTCTTTGGAATTCCTTCAGCCCTATCTTACGGTGTTATGGCGGATGTTCACATCTTTGGGAAGACCTTCTTTGACGCTATGGACTTCTTGGTTTCCAATCTCCTCATGCCATTTGGAGCTCTCTGCCTTTCACTTTTTACAGGCTATATCTTTAAAAAGGCTCTTGCAATGGAGGAACTCCATCTCGATGAAACAGCATGGAAACAGGGACTGTTCCAAGTCTGGCTCTTCCTTCTTCGTTTCATCATTCCAATCATCATCATCGTGGTCTTCATCGCCCAATTTATGTAATCAAAAAGGACTTGAGTAGTGAACTCAGGCCCTTTCTTTTTTATGGATGGCTAACAATCAATTCCAAAGCTTGCCCTTCCAATGTCCAAGCTTCAACATCACTTGGTAGGATAAAGTGGCTGCCTTTTTGAATTGGATAATTTTTCCCGTCAACAGTTAGCTGACCTTGACCAACTAGGACACTCAATAAGCTGTAGTCAGCTGTCTTTTCGAAGTCAACTTTTCCAGTAATTTCCCACTTGTAAACTGCAAAGAAATCATTGGATACAAGGAGAGTTGAGTATAAATCATCAGCTTTGACAGTTACAGGACGGCTATTTGCAGGCTCACCAATGTTCAATACATCAATGGATTTTTCAAGGTGAAGTTCACGCAAGTTTCCCTTATCATCCTTACGGTCAAAGTCATAGACGCGATAGGTGGTGTCACTAGATTGTTGGGTTTCAAGAATCAAGATACCCGCACCGATAGCATGCATAGTGCCACTTGGTACATAGAAGAAATCTCCAGCTTTAACTGGTACTTTTGTCAGCAAGGCATCCCAGTTCTTGTCCTCAATTTGCTGACGAAGTTCATCTTTTGACTTGGCATTGTGACCGTAGATAATCTCTGAACCTTCATCCGCAGCGATGATGTACCAGCATTCTGTTTTTCCAAGTTCGCCTTCATGCTCTAGTCCATAAGCATCGTCTGGGTGAACTTGGACGCTGAGCCAGTCGTTGGCATCGAGGATTTTGGTCAAAAGCGGAAATACAGGTTCTGGACGATTGCCAAACAATTCACGGTGTTCTGCATACAAAGTTGCTAGGTCTGTTCCCTCAAAACGACCATTGGCAACTTTAGAGACACCATTTGGATGGGCTGAGATGGCCCAATATTCTCCGATTTTTTCACTTGGGATGTCGTATCCAAACTCATCACGTAGCTTGGTTCCACCCCAGATTTTTTCTTGCATAACTGATTGTAAAAATAATGGTTCTGACATCTTGATCTCCTGTCTGATTTTTCTTCCTTCATTATAGCAAAAAAAGAGTTCCATTTGAACTCTTTTTAACATCTTATAAAGTAGGGAGAAGATTTTATAAAAATAGTAACGATATACTTTTTTCTTTGATAGAGACGAACATAAAAGACTCTCGTAAAGCTAGCTGTAACTGGACTTGTTCCCTCAACTCTCATTCAAAAATTACTTTAATGAAGCATCTATTTTCATAAAAGAAAAAGACTGAAAGCAGTCTCCTTTTTAAATCAAAGCTGTGATAGCCGTTACTAAACCAAAAACGATACCTGGTGCATTAGCAGCTGCAAGTGGAATATCTCTTTCCTTCTTGAAAAGACCATAGTAAACCCAGAGACTACAGTTGATAGCTGCGACTAGGGGTTGAATGAAGTTGCCTTTTTGACCGGCAAGATTATTCATGATTTGTGGGAAATATGACACATACATCATAACAGACATAAATGTCGCTGCCCAGCCCAACACTTTCATTTGTTTTTCAGACATTTTCAAAACCTCTTTTATTCTTTTATACTTTCTATTTTATAATTTAATACAAAAATAAGCAAGACTTTAAGAGTTTTATTATAAAAATGTAAACTATCACAGTCTTGTAATAAGAAACAGACCGGATTGCTCCGATCTGTTCAGTCTTTTTCTTCACGTACATAATTCCAAATCGCAATAGCTAAAGATAACAAACTTAGTAAGCAAATCATCTGTATAATTAGCTTTGTAGGTTGACGCAGTAAACCAAACTGAGTCAGTATTACAAAGAGAGAAGAACCAAAAATCATTACTTGGAAAAAAATTGTTGTTAAACTAAATTTTGTTTTCATATCTTTTCCTTTCTAATTTCTACAACCTGATCCATTCGTTCATATACACTACTATCATGAGTTGCAATAATAATCGTACGTTTTTCATTTCGTAATCCAAGAATAAGGTCAATAATTTCACGACTATTCCTACTATCTAAAGATGCTGTTGGTTCATCTGCTAAGATTATTGGGGAATCTTTCAACATTATTTTAGCAATTGCGACACGCTGTGCTTCACCACCTGAAAGAGTAAAAATCTTACGTTTTAAATCTAATTGTAAATGAACATGCTTCAAGGCTTCTCTCATAAGAGCTTCTTGTTCTTTTTTGCTTTCTTTTCTCCCAATAAATGCAAGTTCTAAATTATCTTTAATACTCTTATTTTCAATTAAACCATAATTTTGAAATAAGTAGCTTACATAATCCTTAAAATAGATTTTTTCCTTAATTTGTTTTAAGTCCTTACCATCAACTTCTACTGAGCCACTTTGGACAGTTTCTAATTTACCTATAATATTTAAAAGAGTTGTTTTGCCTGCTCCAGACTCACCTATCAAAGCATAGGTCTGACCTTCATGAAATTGATAATTAAAGTCTTTAAAAATAACATAATCATCAAATTGTTTACAAATATCTTTCAATTCAATCATACTAACCTCCTTTTAGATATAAAATATTAGCCTTTTTATCTTGTCTCAGTTGAAGAAGAAAAATTCCTGTAAATAATAGCAATGAGAGCAAAGGAATAGAAATCACAAACAAATTAAAGCCTAATATTACCGACAATAAAGTGCAAAAAATATAGCTACTAGATAAAATCGAAAAATAAACATGATGAATTTCAAAAAGTGACTTCCCTGCTAATCTCTCAATGAAATAAGTTTTGCGCCCTTGATAGAGGTAAAGAGTGTTCAGTAATACCATCAATAAAATGGAACTCACAAAACTAATCATCATCGCAAAAAATAATATAAATCTATCTGTCTCTACTTTTTGAATTCTATTTTCAAATGAATACATGCCATTTGAAAAACTACCAATACTAGCTGTTAACTTGTATTTAGAAATCAATTCTTTCACTACCTCGGGTTTATCAAAAATATAATGTGCCAAAGAAAATTGGCGAATTGTTCTATTTTCATAAGCAGAACCAAACACAGTAATAATTGGTTCATGAACAAAAGCATTTTGATTCACTAAGTAATTAGCCGAAGTAAAGATTGGGTAAACAAATAGATTTTCACCGCCTTGATAAGTGGCTATCTCAATTTTCTCATTAGGATCTTTCTTTTTTACAGGAGCATCGTCTGGAGCAAAGCCTTTTTGTTCATATCGCAACCAAGCCTTATGTAATTCTGTAAAGTTTGATTCTTGATTCTTTGGTATTAAAACGAGACGATCAAAATCTCCCATCTGTTCAAAGAATGCTTGAGCTTCCATACTCAACTGAATGCCACTTTTTTCAACAAAACGTCGATTCACACGAATTTCATTTGATACCATATCTGGGGTAGGATAATAAGAATTAGCTGAAGAACTCTTTTGAAAAGCAATTCTATCTAAATTTGTATCTATATAAAGGAGATTTGTTTTTTGACTAAGCTCTGAATAAAAAGCTACTTCTGCTTCTCTGTCTTTATTTGACTCTCCAGTATATAATTCATTAGTAGCGAAATAATTAGAATGCTTACTCCATTCGTCTCGTCCTACTTGTAATGTTGACAATTGTTGATTTAAGTTAACAACACCATAAACGCTATACATCACGATTAAAAGAGATAGTAACTGCGTCAAAATAACCAAAATGAACACAAGATGCAAAGGTGCCTTACCTTTTATGGATAGATTAAGAGCTTGCTTTTGTAAAATATGGTAAAAAATATTTGATAAAAAGAAATTTAAAAAAAGTAAAAGAAATAACCAAGAAAGCAAAGGATAAAATACTAGACTTAAGGACAAAATGTTTACAGTTCTAGTAGAGAATAAGAATAAAACTGTCGCTAAATAAACTATACTTGCTATCAATATTAAGAAAATACTATCTTTGCTAATATTTCTCAAAGCAATTTGATATTTCCCTCTACCTGACAATCGTTCTATACTTACAGAACGCAGTTTGTCTATGTAGTCAGCCAGTGTCAGAGTCCCAAAAGCAATTATCAAAACTAATGTAAAAGTAATCGATTGAGGATAAGTCAAAAATACCTTTAACAAAGTCAAACCAGAACTTGATTGTTCAACAATTGCTTGATGTCCTTTTTGGTTTAAAGTTTGTGCTAGTTCCTGTGCACTTAAGTTTCCTCTTACAATCAAATATAAGGTGTCATCAGATGCATTTTGGATTAGGTTTTGATCTTGTTGTAATGGTAAATCTACAGGTAGTTCACCTCCAATTGGTATATAGGTATTTTCTGTCTTTCCCCTAACATTATCCTTTACAGAAACAATCCTACGAGCTAAAACACTCTGTTTATCTTTTGCAATCTCTTCTAAATCCTTCTTAATGGTAGTAGTAGATTTCTCTACAGAAATCATCTTACTGTATCCACCCAACATTTCACTTTTATATTGGCTAATAAAGAAAAGGCTAACAAAAGCAATTAAAACAAAGGAAAAAGTTGCAAGGCTTCGTTTTAGTATGTTATACATAGACTACTCCTTTCTACATTTTTCAAAAGGTTTCTTTCTATCTATTCATGGAGATATTTCAATCCCAACTTCCAATGAAATAATAAAATCCACTTACTACAGCTGTTTAATCATATTTCTCCTTTCCATATCAGTCTTATTTTCTGCTTTTATATTTTTATTATAAGACTTTAAGAAAACGCTGTCAACTATTTATATGCAATTTCTTTATATATGCAATTTCTTTATATAAAAAGACCGGATTGCTCCGACCTTTTCAATAGTTTCTATTCTCACATTCTGTTTTAAGAATAGTTAAGGTTATCTTCAAATAACTAAGCGCCTTATTTCATACGATAAAAATCAATCACTAGACCAGCAGGCCCTTTAACTAATAAGGATTCTGTTCCCCAATCTGTTTCACAAGGACCGTGTAAAATATAGATACCAATCTCTTTCAACCGTTGGTAATTCTGATTTAGATCCTCAACCTCGATGTGAAGAATGATTCCTGACTGAAAATCTTCCAAAGGAATCAAATGATTTTGGGACAACATCAGACAGTGACTGCCAATCGTAAACTGAGCAAAACTGTCATCAACATAATCGGACTTTTTATCCAAAATACGCTCCAAGTCAGCACAAACTTGAGGAACATCTGAAACGATAATATCTAATTGATTTAAATTCATTTACTCTCCTCCATAAAAAGACCGGATTGCTCCGATCTTTTTAAGTTCCACGAAGGAATTATTTAATTGCGCGTGATTGCAACCCTTCTTCTTCCAAGAAGAGACGGAATGGTACGAGTTCTTCTGCTTCGTATTTTTCCTTGAAGGCTTTGATTGCTTCTTCTGAGTGTTGTTTTGGATCCAACTCAAGTACTTCTACTGGAAGTGGACGGTGTGGAGTGATGCGAGCATCGATCACAACAGTTTTACCTTCTTTGTTCAATTTAACAGCTTCTGCAACAACTGCATCGATGTCTTCGATACGGTCAACTGTAAATCCTACAGCACCTTGCGCTTCAGCGATTTTAGCGTAGTCAGCATTAGAGAAGTCACAACCAAACAAGTGTTTGTTTGTGTCTTCGTATTTGTCCTTGATGAAGGCATATTTACCATTTGAGAAGACAACGTTGATAACTGGAAGGTCGTATTGAACGTTTGTGATAACGTCTGGGTAGCACATGTTGAATGCACCGTCACCCATGATGTTCCATACTTGGCGATCTGGATTGTCTTTCTTAGCAGCGATACCACCAGGAAGGGCAATACCCATTGTCGCAAAGAGTGGAGATGTACGCCACATGTTCTTAGGTGTCATGTGAAGGTGACGAGTAGATGTTTGAGTAGTGTCACCTACGTCGATTGAGTAGATAGCGTCTTGATCAGCATGTTTGTTGATTGCATTGTAAACTTGATACAATTGCAATTCACCCTCAGTTTTACCTTCGAGTTTGTTCATGTAATCACGCCAGTTTTGGTTGTTCTTAACGTTTGCACGCCACCATGGAGTTGATTCAACTGGGTTCACTTTGTCAAGGATAGCTTTAGCTGCTTGACCTGCATCACCAAGGATTGAAGCGTCAAGGGCGTGACGTTTACCAAGTTTGTAAGGGTCAATATCCACTTGGATGAATTTTTCAGTGTTCTTGAATGCTTCGTAAACTTCAGCAAATGGGAAGTTTGAACCAAGGAAAAGAACTGTGTCTGCTTCAAAGACCACTTCGTTGGCTGGTTTCCAACCAACACGGTAAGCAGAACCTGTCAAACCTTCATAGTTCCATTCGAAAGCTTCAAAGTTTTTACCAGTTGTGATGATTGGTGCTTTGATTTTACGTGACAATTCAGTAATCACTTCACCAGCTTTAACACCACCGTAACCAGCATAGATAACTGGACGTTCAGCATTGTTCAAGATTTCAACAGCTTTATCGATTTCAACTTCGTTCAAAGCAGGAGCGATAAATGAACGCTCGTATGAACCTGATCCATAGTATGAGTTTTCGTCGATTTCTTGGAAACCAAAGTTTACTGGGATTTCAACAACAGCTGGACCTTTTTTAGAAACTGCAGCACGGCAAGCTTCGTCAATTACTTTTGGCAATTGCTCAGCGTAAGCTACACGTTTGTTGTAAACAGCGATACCGTTGTACATTGGGTTTTGGTTCAATTCTTGGAAAGCATCCATGTTCAATTCGTTAACTGGACGTGATCCAAGGATCGCTAGGAATGGAGTGTTATCCATAGCTGCATCGTAAACACCGTTAATCAAGTGAGTCGCACCTGGACCACCTGAACCAACTGCAACCCCGAGTGAGCCACCGAATTTAGCTTGCATAACCGCTGCAAGAGCACCTGTTTCTTCGTGGCGAACTTGCAAGAAGCGGATATCTTTTTCTTCAGCCAAAGCGTCCATCAATGAGCTGAGTGTTCCTGATGGGATACCGTAGATTGTATCTACGCCCCATGTTTTCAATACGTTAAGCATTGCTGCAGATGCAGTAATTTTCCCTTGAGTCATAGTGATAACTCTCCTTCAATTTTTTTAGATTTGGAGAATACGATTACATAGAATTGGAAACGTTCTCCAAACTTTTACTATTCCACTGTATCATATTTATGTTGACTTTTCTAAAAATCTGCTCAAAACTCTCTATTCTCTATTCTAATACAGTTTTGAAAGTGCTGTCACTCCTGTTTTATAACAAAGAAATCCAGTCATTACTTTTAGTCTATTTTAGTAAAGTTTAACAGAAGAGAACTGGTCAAAACAGATACAGAACTAAAGGCCATAGCTAGACCTGCTAATTCTGGATTGAGAGCCAGTCCAACACCTGAAAAGACTCCTGCTGCAATCGGAATTCCGACGACATTGTAGATAAAGGCCCAGAAAAGATTGAGCAGAATACGATTAAAAGTTTTCTTACTCATATCAAAGGCACGAACCACTCCTAGGAGGTTATTGGTTGTCAACACCAAATCTGCTGATTCGATGGCGATATCTGTTCCAGCACCCATGGCAATCCCCACATCCGCTACACTGAGGGCAGGAGCGTCATTGATACCGTCCCCAACAAATGCTACTTTGCCAGTCGCTTGTAGCTTATGGATTTCATGAGCTTTTTCTTCTGGCAAGACACCTGCAATGACCTCTTCGATTCCGATTTGATCTGCAATAGCACGCGCCACTCCTGCATTGTCTCCTGTCAGCATGACTGTTTTAAGACCTCGTTTTTTCAACTGACTGATGGCAAGCTTAGCATTTCCCTTAGGAATATCTTGCAGAGCAAGCAAGCCTTTGATTTTATTGTCAACAGCCAAGAACACAACTGTCTTAGCTTCTTTTTCCAGTTCTTCTAGTTTATCTTGATAATTACTTGAAATATCCATGCCATCCAGCATTTTAGCATTTCCAAGCAGAACTTGTTTCCCATTGATTTGTCCTGAGACACCTTTTCCGTGCAAGGCTTGGAAATTTTCAACAGTGTGAAACTCAAGTCCAGCTTCACTCGCTCGTTTCACAACGGCTTCAGCCAGTGGGTGTTGAGAAGCTTCTTCCAAGGAGGCTGCTAAACCAAGCACTTCTGTCTCGTCGCCGATGATATCTGTGACCACAGGTTTCCCTTCCGTCAAGGTCCCTGTTTTATCAAAGACAAGAGTTTGAACTTTCTGGATTTCCTGTAGAACCATTCCATTTTTGAGGAGAACTCCCATCTTGGCACTGCGTCCTGTCCCCACCATAAGAGCTGTCGGTGTTGCAAGTCCCAAGGCACAAGGGCAGGCAATAATCAGAACAGCCACCCCATAGAGAAGAGAAGAGACAAAACTCGCTCCAAGCACAACTACACTATCCCTGAGCAAGACGAACCAAACCCAAAAGGTCACAATCCCTAAAATGACAACTGCTGGGACAAAAATGCCTGAAATTTTATCCGTCAAGTCCTGAATCGGCGCACGACTGGTCTGAGCTTTCTTCACAAAATCGACAATCTGAGCCAAAACAGTCTCTGAACCAACTTTTTCTGCTCTAAAAACAAGTGTTCCACTATTATTGATGGTTGAACCAATGACGGTATCTCCACCTGTCTTGTCCACAGGCAGACTCTCACCTGTCACCATAGACTCGTCAATACTAGAAATACCTTCTACTACGACACCATCAACCGCAATCTTTTCACCGGGACGCACTCGAATCAGGTCACCTACCTTGACTTGTTCCAAGGGGACTTGAACATAATTATCCTCACGCAAGACTTCTGCAGTTTTAGCCTGCAAGTCAAGTAATTTCTCCACAGCTTGGGAAGTATTTTTCCGCATTTTCTCCTCAAAAACGGCTCCCATAAGAACGAAGAAGAAGATAAATGCAGCACTTTCAAAATAAACAGGGAGGCCAGCGAAGAGGGCAACTAAGCTATAGAAATAGGCCACTAGGGTTCCCAGAGCCACCAAGGTATCCATGTTGGCATTGTGCTTTTTAAAACTAGCCCAAGCACTTTGGATATAAGGACCACCTGCTACTAGCATAATCGGTGTTGTGGCTAAAAAGGTGCCCCAACGCATGACTTGGTGACTAATTCCTCCTGTCGACATCCCAATCATGAGAATCACAAGAGGCACAGTAAAGATACTAGTAATCCAAAAACGCTGTAAAAGGGATAGAGATTTTCGAGTCTTCTCAACTACGGTATAACTCCCCTTTTGCATCTTCATACCACATGAAAATTCATGTTGGCCTAATTCTTGAGGTGTAAAACGAATTGTTTTCTCTTCGTCTACGCCGATTTGTTCTAAGATGCCTTCTTCTTCAAACAGAATTTCCTTGTAACAGTTTGAAGGTGTCACACGGTGAAAGGTGATCTCAGCAGGAACTCCTTTTTGCAGTTGAATGTGGGCTGGATGGTAGCCTTTGTCTGCCGTGATACGGATTTTTTGAACACCATTTTCAAGACTTGCTTTTACAATTTCAGTCATATCATTCTCCTATTCTACAATCATCTTGCCGTGCATCATATTCATGCCACAAGAGAAACCATACTCTCCAGCCTGCTCAGGCGTGATTTCCACTACATACTCTTCACCCATTGGCAGGTCCGCATGTACACCAAAATCTGGAAAAACAATTTGGTCCAGACAGGGTGAAGGGTCCTTACGGTCAAAGACAATGCGGGCTGACACTGATTTCTTGAGGATAATCAACTCAGGCGTATAGCCTCCCATGACTTCCACTCGAATCTCTTGGTAGCCCTTTTTTTGCTGAGCCTTTTGTCCAGATTTTTCAGGCTTTTTGAAAAACCAAAACAAGATAAACGCGATAAGGGCAATACAAATAATGGTTACAATGCTATTTAACATGACGTCTCCTTTACATACAATTACATTTTACTTTTGTTACAGCGCTTGATTTCTTCTCAGAAATCACAGCTTCCAAGTCTTCCAAGTCAGCCTGAGTAAAATCACATTCAGTAATCAAATCAGCCAACAAGTTCTTAATCCTACGAGAACAAACCTTGTCCTTGATATCTTGGACAAGTAAATCCCGACTTTGGTCCAAAGTTAAAAGGGCTGAATAGACAAAGGACTTGCCCTCTTTTTTTCGAGTCAGACACTCTTTCTCAACCAAACGAGCCAAAAGAGTCTGAATGGTTGACTTAGACCAGTCGAACCGCTCCGCCAGAACCCTAATCAAATCCGTACTAGTCTGCTCTCCTTGCATCCAAATAATCTTCATGACCTGCCATTCTGCATCTGAAATCTGCATTAGCATACCTCCAAAATCTACATTTGTCGATTACAGTTATTAGTATACTCTCAAAATCTACATTTGTCAATTATAAAATCAATCTTTTCTTTGAAAAATAGAATTTTAATCATTTGAAAAACGATTTGCAGTCAAATATTACTATATAAACAATAAAAATATGCTATACTAAAGAAAAAAAGAAAACAACCACTAGGGGTGCGTAAAGCTGAGATTAACGACTGTTAGATCCCTCTGACTCAATCTAGGTAATGCTAGCTGATGGAAGTGGAAATGATAATGGGGACTAGCAGTCTTCTATTACCTTTCTAAAACAGACCAGCTTGTTCTTAAGAATACAAACTTCAGTTGGTTGGGAGGTTTTAGATGACTTATTTACCCGTTGCTTTGACCATTGCAGGGACTGACCCTAGTGGCGGTGCTGGCATTATGGCTGATTTAAAGTCATTCCAAGCTAGAGATGTCTATGGAATGGCCGTTGTAACCAGTCTTGTCGCTCAAAATACCAGAGGCGTTCAACTAATCGAGCACGTTTCTCCTCAAATGTTGAAAGCCCAATTGGACAGTGTCTTTTCTGATATTCCACCTCAGGCTGTAAAAACTGGAATGTTGGCAACTACTGAAATCATGGAAATCATCCAACCCTATCTTAAAAAACTGGATTGTCCCTATGTTCTTGATCCTGTTATGGTTGCTACAAGTGGAGATGCCTTGATCGACTCAAGTGCTAGAGACTATCTCAAAACAAACTTACTACCTCTAGCAACTATTATTACGCCAAATCTTCCTGAGGCAGAAGAGATTGTTGGTTTTTCAATCCATGACCCCGAAGACATGCAGCGTGCCGGTCACCTGATTTTAAAAGAGTTTGGTCCTCAGTCTGTTGTTATCAAAGGCGGCCATCTCGAAGGTGGTGCTAAAGATTTCCTCTTTACCAAGGATGAGCAATTTGTCTGGGAAAGTCTACGAATTCAAACCTGTCACACCCATGGTACTGGATGTACCTTTGCTGCAGTAATTACGGCTGAACTAGCCAAGGGCAAGACTCTCTATCAGGCAGTTGATAAGGCCAAGGCCTTTATTACGAAAGCCATCCAAGATGCTCCTCAACTCGGTCATGGTTCTGGCCCAGTCAACCATACAACTTTTAAAGATTAAGAAAAAAACTCTCTAGTTCCCACTTTAAGGGAATTAGAGAGTTTTTATACTCTTCGAAAATCTCTTCAAACTACGCCAGCTTTATCTGCAACCTCAAAGCTGTGCTTTGAGCTGACTTCATCAGTCTTATCTAAAACCTCAAGGCAGGGCTTTGAGCAACCTGAGGCTAACTTCCTCTTTGATTTTCATTGAGTATTAGTTAGGAAATAATGTCATGCAACTTTGTTAAAAAGGCTTGCGTTTTTGCCTCAATATCTTCTGCCTGCATCAGATCGCGTACGACTGCTACTCCAGCTATACCCGTTCCGATAAGTTGGTCAATATTTTCTGATGTCAAGCCGCCAATGGCAACTACTGGAATGGCGACCGTTTGGCAAATTGTTTTCAAGGTTGAAATCAGGGTGATAGGCGCATTTTCCTTGGTCGTGGTTGGGAAAATGGCTCCTGTACCCAAGTAATCTGCACCGGATGTTTCTGCTTCCAGAGCTCTTTTTATTGTTTTAGCAGTTACACCGAGGATTTTTTCAGGTCCCAAGACTTGTCGGGCAACCGAAACTGGTAGTTCATCGTCTCCGATATGCAGACCAGCAGCATCAACCGCAAGACATACATCCAACCGATCATCGATTATCAAGGGTACCTGATAGGCATCTGTTATTTCCTTGACTTGTTTTGCCAATTGATAATATTGATTGGTTGTAATATTTTTTTCTCGTAATTGGACTATGGTAACACCTGAACGGCAGGCAGTATCAACTTTTGCAAGAAAGCTTTCCACGGAATCTTGATAGCGATTAGTTACCAGATATAGTCTAAGTGCTTCTCTATTCATAAACCTCTCCTTTGATAGCATCTAACCAGTTTTTATCTCTTCTTAGAAGCGAAAGCTGATTGAGTACTCGGTAACGAAATTCTTCCAATCCCATTCCTTGAACAACTATTCTCTCAGCAGCGATATTGAGATAAGAGACCGCTAGGCAAGAAGCTTCAAAAGCAGTCCTTCCTTGGCTGAGAAAAACGGCGGTCAAGGCTCCAATCAAGTCTCCTGTCCCTGTTATCCAGTCCAATTCGTCGCAGCCATTTCCCAATATTGCAACCTGATTCTCCGAAACGATGAGATCCTTGGGGCCAGTAACTAAGAATGACATACCAGGATAAAGCTGACACCAGTCTTTCAAGACTTGAAGTAAATCCTCAGTTTCTTGGTCTTTAGCACTCGCATCGACCCCAACGCCGTGGTGCTTTAAGCCAACAAGACTTCGAATTTCTGACATATTTCCTTTAAGGACCGTAGGTCTATAGTCTAAAAGGTCTTTAACTAAGCTCTTACGAATGGGCGACGCTGATACACCAACCGCATCTACTACCATCGGGAGACAAACTTGAGCTGCATAAGAAGCTGCCATACGGATTGCTTTTTCCTTCTCAGCTGACAAATGCCCCAAATTGATGAAGAGTGCCTGGCTTTGCTTAGTAAAATCAAGAACCTCACGGGAATCATCTGCCATAACTGGTTTACATCCCAAAGCCAAAATCCCATTTGCTAGCATCTCACAAGAAATCTCATTGGTAATACAGTGAATGAGGGAACTAGAGTCTATAGGAAAAGGATTTGTCAATGCCTGCATCAGTCTATCCTTTCAGCAAAGAAATATCCCTGCACTTTTTTAAAGAATTCCTGCTTGATTAAAAATCGAAAGGCAATAAAGGAAATCGCTGTACCGATTAAGGTTGCTCCGAAAAATCGAGGAGTATAGATAAACCAGCTAAGCTTAGCAGCTGATCCTGTAAAGAGTACCATAACAGGATAGGAAACAATAGAACCAATGATACCTGTTCCCAAAATTTCTCCCAAGGCAGAAAAATAAAATTTTCGACCATACTTATAAAAGAGACCTGCAAGGAGGGCTCCAAAAGTCGCTCCTGTGAGAGCTAAAGGAGGAATCCCTTGAGTCGTCATACGGATAAAGGCTGTCACTGTAGCCATAGCCAAGGCATAAACAGGTCCCATCATGATTCCAGCTAGAATATTGATTACACTGGACATCGGTGCCATTCCCTCAATCCGAAAGATAGGCGTAAGGACTACATCAAGGGCAATCATCATAGATAAAATGGTTAATTTGTGAACTTGTAGTTGGTGCTTTCTCATATTCCTATTCTTCTCCTGTTTCTAAAGACTGTAAATCGCTCTTCCATGTCTGGTGTTGGTAGGCCATCTCCCAAAACTTGGCTTCCATATGAACACTGATGTGGAAGGCATCTAGCATTTTTTTCTTGTCTGTCTCATCACTTTCTCGATAGAGCTGATTGACCAGTGCTCCCTCCTCTCTGATCTGCTGCTCCAACTCATCCGTAATATACGTTTCAATCCATTGTTGGTAGAGAGGATTTGGTGATGGTTTAAGATTAAGTGATTTGCCTATATCATGGTATAACCAAGGACAAGGCAGCAAACTTGCAAAGGCAATGGCTAGATTTGCTTCTTCAAATTGACGATAAATGTGAGAAATGTAATGATAGCAGGTGGGAGCGATTGGATGTTGCTCCATTTCCTGATCGCTGATTTCCAATTCCTTGAAAAATTGTTGGCGGATAAATAACTCACCTTCCACTAGACTCTGAGCATTTTGTTTCAAGAGTCTTTTCATCTCTTGGTTTGAAGTCTTATCAGCCAAAAGGTGATAGATTTCTGAGAAGGCCTTCAGATAGTATGCATCCTGAATCAGGTAATAGCGGAAAATCGCAGGGTCTAAATTTCCCTCTTGTAATTGTAAAATAAAGGGATGATGAAAAGAAGCCTGCCAAGCTTCCTTGGATAATTCCATCGCAATATCTGTAAATTCCATAATAACTCCTTTATAAAAATAGACTGGTTTGAAGCAATAAAAAGAAAAGCAGGTAGATGAATATTGTCCTTTGAGGAATATAAAAAGTCCGATAGCTATTCTTCACCTGTGCATGTTCGTCATATCCATGCGCCGATAGAGCTCTCAGGTAAAGATGGCGCCATCTAAAGACCGTCATCAAAACCTTACTGTAAATCAAGGGCGACCAAAAATGTAGTTCTTGACCGCGTAATAAGCAAGCTTCCTTTAGGGACTTGATTTCTTTCTGGATAAGGGGAAAGGAATTGAATACCACAATCAAGGCATAGGCCCATGACCGTGATAACCCCTTTTGAGCCAAGTATAAAAGAAGCTCTTTTAGGGAAATAGAGGAAACAAAGACAAGGCCGATACAAACGGTCACAAAAGCTCTGGTACCAAGTATAACTGCTTGGGAAACATCACCATGCAAATGAACTGCCCAGTAGTTGGCAAAGGATGGCAAAATGGCAAGCAGAATCATCCAAGCCAATACTTTAAATCTACGGTAATAGAGCATAAAGAGAATACAAAATGCGACTACCGAAAGATTCAGAGCAATCGAAGGAATAAAAGATGTTTCCAAGGATAAAATCAGCAAAAAGAGACTGATAATCGGTGTCTGGGTTGCTACTTTGACCATACTATCTCACCTCCCCTTGGATATTGCTACTCTGAGACGTAAGTGGTTTGGTAATTGTCACTGATTTCACATGACGAAGACCCTGACTAGTCATCTCAATCCAATAATCAACCACAGAGATCAAGGGATCTAAACGATGGCTAATGATCAGAAAACTTCTTCCTTGATTTCTCTCCTCCACAATCCACTTGCAAAAATAATGGCAAGCTCTATCATCCAAACCTGCAAAAGGTTCATCTAGCAAGATCACTGAAGCCTTACTGGTCAAGATGGTCAAGAGCTGAAGAATTTTTTGCTGACCACCACTTAATTGATAGGGACTCTTATCAAGCGCCTGCTCCAGATCAAAATATCGTAAAGCTTGGAGTATCCGCTGATTTCTTTCAGAATCAGGTCCATCTAATTGAAGTTCTTCTCGCAGACTGGCTCTGATAAACTGCTTTTCAGCTTCCTGAACAACACCCGTCAGGTCACGATACAAACTCTTTTTCTTTTTCAGGACTGTCCCCTTCCAAGTAATTCGTCCTTTATACTTTTGAAATTGAAGAGTAGACCGAAAGAGGGTTGATTTCCCGACACCATTATCACCCAAAATACAGGAAATTCCTTGGTAAAATGTAAAATCCGCAATCGAAAAGAGGGAGCGATTTCCAAACTCACAAGTCGTTCTATCCATATGGAACAGTTCCGAGCTAGAAGCAACTTTCTTTGAAGTAACCTGTATCATCTCAGAAATAGGGATTTGATTTATTTCCCTTAGTTTTCCGTCTCTTAGCTCCACCATATGGTCGATATAGGCTTCATAATCAGATAAATCATGGTCGCACAAAATAACTGTCTTCCCCTTAGAGACCAACTCTTTTAGAATCTCCAAGATTTCTATCCTACTCTTGCGGTCAATGGAAGCAAAGGGCTCATCCAAGAGATAGACCCTAGGATTCATAGCAAAGAGAACAGCCAAGGCAGCCTTTTGCTTTTCTCCACCTGATAAGTGATGGATGGGACGGTTCAAGATGTCCTTGCAACGACATTGCTGGACAACCTCTGCTATTTTAAAATCAATTTCCTGAAGGTGATAGCCGATATTCTCCAAGGTAAAAATCAACTCCTCAAACAAGCTCTCCATGGTAAATTGATGGTTGGGATTTTGCAAGAGAATACCAACCGTTTGGACACGTTCGACGATAGAAAGCTGACTGACCTCGCTCCCATTTATCAGGACTTGACCGCTATAGGGAAGAGAACTAACTTGGGCAATCATTTGAAAGAGACTAGATTTTCCTGAACCACTGCTCCCAACTAACAAGGTAAAAGCTTGCCCATGAAAAGTAAAATCAATCGGTTCCGAAAAAATTGGGGACTGAATCTCCCGTAATTCCAGCTCCATCTATGCCTTTCCTCCAGTTGCAAACTGATGATAGAGTTTGACAATGGCACGAACCAAGATGGTACAGAAGAAATAAACAGAAATAAAACGTACCACAAGCAAGGAAAGGACAAACGGAAGTGAAAAGGCGTAGTAACCTAACTTAATGTATTCATAGATAAAGCTAACAAGCGTAATCCCAATACTATTAGCAGTTAGAGAGAGCCAACTTTCATAGCGATTTCTAGTTACTATAAAACCAAGTTCACTTCCCAAACCTTGAACCAAGCCGGACAAAAGGGCACCTAGACCGAATTGGCTACCATAAAGGACTTCAGCAAGCGCAGCTAGCACTTCTCCAATCGTCGCACTTCCCACTCTTGGAACAAAGATAGCAGCGATGGGCGCAGCCATACACCAGAGACCAAAGAGGATTTCATTGGCAAAAGCCTGTAAACCAAGAGGGGCTAAAATCAGAGTGAGGATATCAAACAGATAGCCCGAGCCCACAAAAACGCCACCAAAAAAGATAGACAAGAAAGCAAGCAAGATAACATCTTTTAAACGCCATTTTTTAAACATAAAAACTCCTTTTAAGACAATAGGGCATTTAAGAGAGACCTGCCATCATACTCTGCATCTAGTCTATCTAGTAAAAAATAAAAAACTCTAATCACACACAAGAATTAGAGTTTTGCTTACAAGATTAGATCGTTCATTTCGGCATACGAAAAAAACGTTTCACATTTCCCTTCGACAGTCTTAACTGTATCAGGTTCAATGGGTATCATCTCAGCCTAAAGCACCCCAAATGTCTTTATTATTTAATTACTATACCAGTATAACAAAAATTGAAAGCCCTAGCAAGATATGTGACTGGAAAATATATTTTATTTGTTACTTATTTTAATTTACATAAAAGGATTGAATTTGTCCTATAATTCGTAACCAATATCAAAAAAGGCTAATTCTAAAGCGACCGCTTGATTCCAGCGTTGCTGAAGTTCTGTCAAATCTTCTCGACCTTTTCCGACACGATTGAGTTCGTCAACCAGAAATTGAACCCACTCTGCAAAGAAAGGACCTCTGTGGAGATTGATCCATTCCGAATGAATATAGGCTTCAGGTAGAGCCAAATCTTTAGAACCCCAGTCTAAATAGAGACCTTCTGCAATGACCAGCATGACCAAAAGATGGGCATAGTCTGATGAAGCCACTGCCGAATACATCAGATCCTGAAAGGCTTTTGTTACAGGGTGCAAGGTCACTTCCAGATAATCATTCTCAGATACTTTTAAGTCTTTGAAAGCCTTTTGGAAATAACCATCTTCATCTGCTTCAAGAAAGCCTAGTTGCTTGGCAAAACGAAGTTTGGATTCAAGCTGGTCTGCGTGAGCTACGCAGGCACCCAGCATGGATAAGAAGGCATCAAAGAAGTGATAATCTTGAATTAGGTAGTCTTTTAAGACCTTATTCTTAATTGTCCCTGCAAAAAGTTCCTTGACAAAACGATGATTGACAGCAGCCTGCCAATCCTTCTGACTATTTTTTAATAATTCTCCAACAGTCAAACCTGGCTGAAATGCATAAACCTGTGTTTCCATATTTATTTTTCCTCTCTTTACTCGTTCATAATCAACAAAACATCAAGAAAATCCTAGTTTTACTTGACCTTTTTAAAGAAAAGTGGGGCATACAAGGTGAGCTACCTAAATGCTTTGTATCGCCTTTATCCAGCTTATATAAACAAAAAAACTCCAATTACAATCAAGAATTAGAGTTTAGCTTACAAGATTAGATTGTTCATTTCGCCATACGAAAAAAACTGTTCACATTTCCCTTCGCCAGTATTAACTGTATCAGGTTCAATGGGTATCATCTCAGCCTAAAGCACCCCAAATGTCTTTATTATTTAATTACTGCACCAGTATAGCAAAAAATGAAAGCCCTAGCAAGATATTTGACCGAAAAATATCTTTATGTAGTTTTTGATAGCGATTTATTCTTCCAATACACGAAGAAAAACCTCCACATCAAGTGGAGGCAATCTCTTTTATCAATACAATTTTAAGTCACGAGGATCAACTGGGAAGGTTGGGTTGTATGGGTTATGACGAAGTTTAAAGTGTTTAACATCTTCAATAGTCTGAGTTCCAGACAACTGCATAACTGTCTTCAATTCTGCATTCAAGTGTTCAAAGACTTGACGCACACCAACACTACCGCCGAGGGCCAAGCCATAGATAACCGGGCGACCAATAGCTACCAAGTCTGCACCTGAAGCCAAGGCTTTAAAGACGTGTTGACCACGACGAACACCAGAGTCAAAGACGATTGGTACGCGTTTATCAACCGCTTCTGCCACTTCTTGAAGCGAGTCAAAGGCAGCTGGTCCACCGTCGATTTGACGACCACCGTGGTTGGTTACCCAGATACCAGAAGCTCCTGCAGCAAGCGAACGTTCAACGTCCTCACGGCATTGTGGTCCCTTGACATACACAGGAAGACCAGAGTATTCAGCGATAAATTCTACATCGCGTGGAGACAAGCGTTGTTTAGCTGATTTGTAAACAAAGTCCATTGATTTTCCAGCACCTTCTGGCAGGTATTCTTCAACAATCGGCATGCCAACTGGGAAGACAAAACCATTACGCTTATCAACCTCACGATTGCCCCCTACAGTAGCATCTGCCGTCAAGACAATCGCTTTATAACCTTCAGCTTTCACACGGTCCATGATGTGGCGATTGATTCCATCATCTTTACTAAAGTAAAATTGGAACCAATGAGGTGTCCCTTGAAGGGCTTCAGAAATCTCTGGAAGGTCGACAGTAGAGTAAGAGCTGGTTGTATAGAGGGACCCAAACTCATGCACACCACGCGCAGTTGCCACTTCACCTTGTTCATTTGCCAATTTATGAGCCGCAACAGGCGCCATAATGATTGGTGAAGACAATTTTTCACCTGCAAATTCAATCTCTGTACTTGGATTTTCTACATTGCAAAGCGTATGCGGAACGATGAGTTTGTGGTTAAAGGCGCGGATATTCTCTCTTAAAGTGAAAGTATCTTCCGCTCCACTAGCGATATAACCAAATGCTGCTTTAGGGATCACTTGTTGCGCCATGGGCTCCAAATCATAGGTATTGATGAAATCTACATGACCTTCTGCATTGCTTGTTTTGTATGACATAAACTGTCCTCCTTGATTAAGTAAGCGTTTGCTTTTTACTATACAACTATAATAACTCTTTTTTCAATCATTTTCAAGAGTTTTGCTTAAAAACCATCTTATTTTTTCATACAATATACTATCCCTACTTTCCTTAAACTCTAAACTTTAGTCTACATTAAGTGAATCGTTAAGATTTTTTGCTGCCAGGCATTTGAACTACTTTTTTATTTGCTGATTCTATCTACTAATGCTATAAAAAAACAAGTGAATAAGACACCAGAACATCCTCTAATAGGGACTATGGACTTATATCAGTCCCATATATACTGTTTAAGCAAGATACTATCCTAGTTGACGCTAACTTCTTATCCCACTTATTAATTTTTTATTTATAGTGAATCTGAACAAATCAATTGGGGGATCCAAGTCAATTTCTAGTACTTTTTGAAAAGTTTCAGAGTACTATCGTAAAATGAAATAAAACATGCGCAAATTGATTAGGGAATTTAAACCAATTTCTAACAATGTCTTAGAAGTCAAAGTGTACTATTTCAACTTCAATACACTATACTTCATTTTCTCCTTAAATTCAGTCTCTTTTTTCATCAAAAAATCCCCTGGCAAGTACCAGAGGATAAGAGCTTATTTCATTGTTGGGAAGAGCAATACATCACGGATAGTGGTTGTATCAGTGAGAAGCATGCAGAGACGGTCGATACCGATTCCCAAACCACCTGTTGGTGGCATACCGTATTCAAGAGCTTCAATGTAGTCATAGTCGATACCGGTCGCTTCATCGTCACCAAGTTCTTTTGCTTTTGCTTGGGCTTCGAAACGGCTAAGCTGGTCGATTGGATCGTTGAGCTCAGTAAAGGCATTACCGTACTCCTTGGTCATGATGAAGAGTTCGAAACGGTCAGTAAAGCGTTGGTCTTCAGGATTTTTCTTAGCCAGTGGAGATACAGCTACTGGATGTCCATAGACAAAGGTTGGTTGGATCAAGGTTTCTTCAACAAACTCTTCAAAGAAGGCATTGATGATGTGGCCAACTTCAGTGTAGTGTTTCTCAACTGGAACTTTCTTCTCAGCAGCGATAGCTTTAGCTTCTTCCAAAGTCATGTCTTGCCAGAAATCGACGCCAGTAATTTCTTTGATAGCATCCACCATGTGAACACGTTTAAATGGTTCATTGATTTTGATTTCAGTACCTTGGTAGTTGACTGGACCATCGCCTTTAACTGATTTAGCAGCATGTTGGATAATGCCTTCCGTCAAGTCCATGATGTCTTGGAAGTCTGCATAAGCTTGGTAGACTTCGATAGAAGTAAATTCAGGGTTATGAGTAGCGTCCATTCCTTCATTACGGAAGATACGGCCAATTTCATAGACACGTTCCATACCACCAACGATAAGGCGTTTCAAGTGAAGCTCAGTCGCGATACGAAGCACCATGTCAATGTTTTGGGCATTGTGGTGGGTGATAAATGGACGGGCAGAAGCACCACCGGCTTCGTTGTGAAGAACAGGTGTTTCCACTTCAAGGAAACCTTTTTGGTCAAGGTAACGACGAATTTCAGAGATGATTTTTGAACGAGTGACAAAGCGTTCAAAGCTTTCACGGTTAGAAATCAAGTCAAGGTAACGTTTACGGTAAATTGTTTCAACGTCTGTCAAACCATGGAATTTCTCAGGAAGAGGACGAAGGGCCTTAGACAAGTGTGTGATGTGAGTAGCCTTGATAGAGAGTTCTCCCATATCCGTACGCATCACTTCACCTTCGACACCAAGGAAGTCACCAAGGTCTGCTTTCTTGAAGATTTCGTAGTTTTCTTCACCGACAGCATCCTTACGAACGTAGATCTGGATTTGACCTTCGCGGTCTTGAAGGTGGGCAAAGCCTACTTTACCTTTACCACGTTTAGTTACCAAGCGTCCTGCGATAGTAGCTGTTTCGTTTTTATCGTGTAATTGTTCTTTATCGAGGTCAGCATATTTATCTTTTAATTCTTGTGAATTTGCAGTGCGTTCAAAGCGTTTTCCGAAAGGATCAATTCCTTGTTCACGGAGCGCAGCCATTTTTTCACGGCGAACGATCTGCTGGTCATTTAGTTCTTCCATATGTTCTGTAGACATGGGATCCTCCTAGTTTTACTCAAAATTGAATACGATGAGTCATTTTTTGCGATACTCCCATTTTATCATAAATAGCCAAGAAATTCACGGATAATCTTTCAAAACTAAAAAGAACTTGACGCCAAAATCACTGAAAAGACTGGGATAAGCAAGAAATTCCAAAATCTCAGAAAAGGAAATCTGACCATGTTTATGGATTATACTTTAACCCTTGTAACTTTCATGACGTGTGCTACTTTTTATATAAGAGCAAGCCAAGCAAATCTAAAACTGAAACAATTGACGTAAAAAATATTAACAACTTGAATCTTGTCATTCATACACCTGATATGACAGAATAGTATAATTTTTAACCTTTTAGTCTTTTGATTTTTTACACCTCTTGCCAATTTTCTTGGTCTTCTTTAAATCGTTTTAGAAGGTCGAGTCCTTCTGGTGTGATGTAACCTTCTTCTTGGGCTAGATGGATAAGCTCGCTATAGTTTGAAAGTGTTACCAATTTCACACCGACATCTGAGAAGTTCTTATCTGCTTCTGGCAATTGGTAACTGAAAATCGCTACAACTCCGAGAACCTCTGCTCCTTCTCGTTTAGCGGCTGCTACGGCCTCGAGAACAGAGCCACCTGTTGAAATAAGGTCTTCAACCACTACCATCTTTTGCCCCTGAGCTACCCGACCTTCAATTTGGTTGCCTGCTCCGTGGTCTTTTGGTTTGCTACGGATATAGGCAAATGGCAGATTCATCTTATCAGCAATAATAGCTCCGTGAGGAATCCCTGCTGTCGCAGTTCCTGCAATCACCTCAACCTCAGGAAAGGCTTCTTTAATAGCATCCACAAAGCCATTTTCAATGAGGGTACGAGTTTCTGGATAGGCTAGTGTCACACGATTATCAGTGTAAATCGGTGACTTGATACCAGATGCCCAAGTGAAAGGCTCCTCTGGTTTGAGGTAAACGGCTTGGATTTTCAAGAGGTGGCTAGCGATATCTTTAGCAAGTGTCATGGTATTCTCCTTTTATTTTTCTAATCTAGTTCTTTAATTCTAGTCTTGGTTCCATTCATCCTTGATAGCATGATAAGCTACAACAGGATCCTCAGCTTGGGTAATGGGACGTCCCACTACGATATAGTCACTGCCGATTTGATAGGCATCAGCAGGTGTCATGACGCGTTTTTGGTCTCCAACTGCAGCACCTGCTGGACGAATGCCCGGTGTCAGACAGATAAAATCTGGATTGGTAGCCTGCTTGATGACTTGCACTTCCTGAGCCGAGCAAACGACACCATCTAATCCCGCTTCAGCTGTCTTCTTAGCATAGTGGATCACAGACTCTTGCAGGCTTGTTTGGATATTTTGAAAATCCTGCATCTGGGCTTCTGACGTTGATGTTAGCTGAGTGACTGCAATCAATTTGGCTTGGTTTCCAAGACCTTCACGCGCAGCCTTCATCATCTCTACACCCCCAGCCGCATGAACATTGGTCATATCCACACCAAGCTGAGACAGGACCTTCATGGCTGACTTAACTGTATTGGGAATGTCATGAAGTTTGAGATCAAGAAAGACGCTATGTCCCAAGTTTTTTAAATAGGAAATAATCTCAGGTCCCGTTGCGTAATAGAGCTCCATACCTACCTTGAGATAAAGGCTTTCTTCTGCTGGAAAAAGAGCTAAAAATTCCTTGACTGCCTCAAAACTAGGAAAATCAAGAGCAATGACTGGACGATGTTCTCGCATAGGTTTCTCCTTTTACCTTTACTAGTGAGAGAGTCTGGCCAACAGAAGCCACAAAAAAAGGAACCCGCCAACAGCAAGGTTCCACGAAAAATAGGTAGTCTCCACCCTTTCACCGTCTAACCTTAGCTGCCTCTCTGGACTGCTTTAAAGGTTTTTTACTATTCTATTATTTCTACTAGCACTTGTCAAGTAAAAACATGGCAACTAAAGAGCTATAAGAGGAAAGGTAAATCTAGCGACGCGATGAGCGCTGGGTCGTTTGGTTTCGATTGCTCTCTTCCTCTTGTTTTTTCTGTTCTTCTTCCTGTTTTTTCTCAGCTTCCTTAGCCTCTTGTTTGGCTTTTTCCTCAGCCTCCATAATTAATTTATCCGCCACAGTGTAGCTGTAAATTCCAGCTTCCATGTCAATCACACTCGGTTCTGACAATTGTGGCTTAATCTTACTGTAGTAAGGCAATTTCTTACTCATTTCAGAAAGGGGAACCAAAACTTCATCCGAATCATTCATAGTCAATCGAATTAAATCTGATGTGACCTTGCTTGGGGCTAGTTCCACCTTTTGGATAGCAGATTTGAGTTCGGGGCTAATTTGAGAAAGTTCTGAGGTAAAGGTCTTGATTTGTTCGCTGTCATTAAAGAGAACTGATATATAAGTTTCTGGCAGACTCACCAAACTCACCGAACTAGTCTCAAGCTGACCACTGGAAAGAATCGGATAATGGTTTTCACCAGAAACATAGTAGGCAACAATATCGTATTCCTTGACCTTGATAGTGAACTTGGTTGGAAATTGATAAACAAGCTGAGCTGATTCTACCCAATAGTTAGACTTGATCTGCTCTTCATATTTTGCCTTGTCTAGCAAAAGGTTAATCGTATAATCCGAATCCTGAATGCCTGAAGCCTGTCGAATATCATCAGCCGTAGTTTGCACCGTTCCCTCAACACGAATATCCTTCATGGTCGCATAAGGACTGAGTAAGTAGGCAGAGACAATCAATAAAAGCAGACTTGGAAATAAAATCGTTAAGGCTCGTAAGATATGAAGGCCAGGAATCTTTGCTTTGGCTGGTTTTTCTTTTGTAGCCTTTTTAGCAAGCTTTTTATCCCGTTCCTCCTTATCTTTAGACCCTGATTCTTCTATCTCTTCTTCCTCTTTGTCACCCTCTGGGGCTTCTACTTTTTCTTCAGACTCTTCCTTAGCTGATTTTGAGTCTTTTGGATCAGATTCACTCTCTTGGTCCTCAGTTGCATCTGACTTTTCAGATTTTGAAGCCATTCGAGCTTGTCTTTCCTTTTCTTTCTCCTCAGCTAGGGCCGCCTCTTCTTCAGCCTTCTTTTTTAGATATTCTTGGTTTCGTTTCTGCCATTCTGATAACTCTTTCAATTCTTCGAGGATTTCTTTGCCCTCATTTTTCTTATCTTTTGACATTTACTTTCCTTATGATAAATCTTTTTTCAACAATTGATAAAAATCTGCTAGAGATTTCAATTCCTTTGAAGCCTTCATCTTAGCTTGGTAATCTTCCCTGTGGCTTAGTAAGTGAGAAAGCTTCTCTTCCAAACTATCCAAGGTCAAATCGCTTTCTTGAAGCTCTTCTGCATAGCCTTTTTTCACAAAGTAAGCTGCATTTTCAATCTGGTCACCACGACTAGCTTCACGCCCAAGCGGCACAATGACATGTAATTTTGCCATGGCCAAGAGCTCAAAAATCGTATTGGCGCCACCTCGTGTCACAACAATATCAGCCAATTCCATCAAGGGTTGATAGAGATTGGTCACATAGTCAACACGAAAAAGATTTTGGCTCAACTCGTTCAGACTAGAATCTCCAGTTAGATTGATAATATTGTAGCGCTCGGTCAGCTCTTTCTTATGGTCTGTCACCAATTGGTTAAAGACACGAGCGCCTGCAGAACCACCGACAAACAATACAGTTGGCAATTTAGGATTAAAGTGGGTTTGAATATCTACCAATTCATCGGGTTCTGGAGTTTTTTGGTCTGAAACCTTGGTCACTGCTCCCACATGCTCAACCTTAGACAAACTTGAAGCTTGCTCAAAGGTTGAATACATCTTCGTCGCAAATTTATAGGCGATTTTATTGGCCAAGCCCATAGACAGGTCAGATTCGTGAATAAAGACAGGCACTCCTGACACACGCGCAGCAATAACAGGCGGCACAGAGACAAAGCCTCCCTTTGAAAAAAGAGCCTGTGGACGCAGTCGTAACATGATAAAGAGAGATTGGACGATTCCCCAGCCAACTTTGAAGACGTCCAGCATATTTTGCCAAGAGAAATAACGACGCAATTTCCCAGTCGCAATGGAGTGGAAAGTGACATCCAAGCCTGACTTGAGGATTTCTTGGTGTTCGATACCACGCTTGTCCCCAATATAGTGAACTTCCCAGCCATCTTCGATGAACTTGGGCATTAACAAAAGGTTGAGAGTAACGTGTCCAACCGTCCCCCCACCTGTAAAGACAATTTTTTTCATATTATTCTTTTAACTCCGCTACTGTGTCGATAAAGAGGTCGCCACGTACTTCAAAGTTAGCATACATATCCCAGCTGGCATTGGCAGGACTGAGAAGAACCACGTCTCCTTGAGTCGCAAGTTCATAAGCCTTGCGGGTCGCATCTGCAATATCAGTCGCATCCACATAAGACACACCAGCCTTATCTGCTGCCCGTTTGACACGTTCTGCAGACTGGCCCAGGATGACCATCTTCTTGAGTCCAGTAATATCTGGCACCAATTCGTCAAACTCATTGCCACGGTCCAAACCACCTGCAATCAAAATGACCTTGCTGTTGTCAAATCCTGACAGGGCTTTTTGAGTTGCCAAAATATTGGTTGACTTGCTATCATTATAGAATTTGACACCCTTGATTTCATCCACAAATTGGAGACGGTGTTTGACACCTCCAAAGGCTGAAAGAGTTTCTTTGATGGTTTGGTTATCCACACCACGGAGCTTAGCTACAGCAATAGTCGCAAGAGCATTTTCCACATTGTGGCTACCTGGAACACCGATTTCACTAGCTGCCATGACCACTTCTCCACGGAAGTAGAGCTGACCATCTTCCAAATAAGCTCCATCAACCTTTTCCTGTGTTGAAAATGGAACAACAGTGGCTTGTGTTTTGCTAGCCAATTCTTTTGCCAAGTCTTGGTTAAAGTTCAAAACAAGGAAATCAGCCGCTGTCATCTTGTTCTGGATATTCCACTTGGCTGCTACATATTCCTCAAAAGAACCGTGGTAGTCGATATGAGTTGGCATGAGGTTAGTAATAACCGCAATCTCAGGATGGAATTCTTGAACGCCCATCAGTTGGAAAGAAGAAAGCTCCATGACAAGCGTATCCTTATCTGACACAGTTTGAGCCACTTGACTGGCTGGATAGCCGATATTTCCTGATAAAAGACCATGTTGGCTAGCGGCAGTCAAAACTTCACCAATCATAGTCGTTGTGGTCGTTTTTCCATTTGAGCCAGTAATACCAACAATCGGTGCTTCTGAAATCAAGTAAGCCAATTCCACTTCAGTTAAGACTGGAATACCTTTGGCCAAAGCCTTTTCAATCATGGGATTGCTGTATGGGATACCTGGATTTTTCACCATCAGAGCAAACTCTTCATCCAAGAGTTCCAAAGGATGACCGCCTGTGATGACCTTAATCCCTTCTTCCAGCAAACTTTGGGCAGCTGGATTGTCTTCGAAAGGCTTCCCATCATTTACTGTCACAATGGCACCTAGCTTGTCCAATAAACGAGCTGCAGATTCCCCAGACTTGGCCAAACCTAAAACAAGTACTTTCTTATTTTTAAATTGATCTATTACTTTCATGTCTCGAACTCCATTTCTACTCCTACTATTTTACCATTTTTATGGAAATAAAAAAGCCACAAAGTGTGTTTGTGACTCTTTCTTCTAACTGATACTCTTCGAAAATCTCTTCAAACCACGTCAGCTTCGCCTTGCCGTATATATGGTTACTGACTTCGTCAGTTTCATCTACAACCTCAAAGCAGTGCTTTGAGCAGCCTGCGGCTAGCTTCCTAGTTTGCTTTTTGATTTTCATTGAGTATGAATCTTACCATATCATCTATGTGATAAATCGGTAACTCGAATGACTTGGTCCACTTGCTCCCAAATCAGAGGATTGTGGGTCGCAATAATAATGGTTCGATTCGGATTTTTTAAAGATTCTAGGATAGAGAGCAATTCCTCAGAGTTTTTGGGGTCTAGTGAAGCGGTTGGTTCATCTGCGAGAATCAAAGGTGGATCCTTTAAAATTATCTTCGCTAGTGCAACACGTTGTGCTTCTCCTCCTGATAATTCAAAGATAGGCTGCTTTAAATCTAAATAAGAGAGGTTAACACGGTTTAGAGCTTGTTTCATCAAAGACATTTTCTCTTTTTCTTTCAACTTTTTACCAACTAAACCCAGATTGAGATTCTCTTTAACGGTTTGGCTTTCAATTAAGCCAAAATCTTGAAATAGATATCCCAAGTAATCTCTAAAGAAAACAGAAGGCTTGATGTCCTTAAGAGAGGTGCCATCATAGATGATTTGTCCTTTGTCATACGGCTCTAATCGTCCAATCATATTCAAGAGTGTTGTCTTACCACAGCCACTTGTACCGATTAAGGCATAAATTTTCCCACCTTCAAAATGAAGATTCGTATCTGAAAATAGCTGACGGCTTCCAAATTTTTTAGATATATTCTTTAGTTCAATCATCCTATTTTCCTTTCATAATTGTCATAGAAACACGAGATTCTTTCTGCGCTTGACGGTAAAGCGTCAGAATTGCACTAGCTAGAAAGACTAATAAAGTGAGCAAGCCAATTACCACGTCTCGACTGCGTAAAATAAAGAAACTCGCACCAAATACAAAACTGGCAAATTGGCTAACCATATACTGAGCATGTGTTTCAAAAAATCGTAAACCTGAAATTCGTTTAATCAAGATGTCTCGACGGAATTGCTCGAAATATAGAAGATTGACAGAATAAAAGAGTAACAAGGAACTGGCTATCCCAACAATAGCTCCTAAGATTAAAGTTGCTGTTTCAGTTTGCACTTCATTATAACGAGTTAGATAAACACTTCTTCCTTCTTTAAGATAAGATACTTGCTCATAAATTCCAGCTTCCTTCAAGAGAGATAGACCACTCTCATATCCTTTGATAAAGAGTTGCTTTCCAGCATTGATAGACCAAATAGATTTGGAAATGAAACTATCACCTGTAGATGTTGGAGTGAACACAACTAAAATCGGATCAGTTAAGTACTGGATGGATACTGGACTTTCACCATTATTATAAATAAATCTCTTTTCGCCTGTTGGAAGATAGCTAACAATCGCTCTCATTTCATACTCTAAAGGAGCGTTTTTATCCTCACTTGATTGTCCGTAATAGTTCAAACTCTCTTCAAAAACTTTCTTAAGTTCTGCTTCCTGTGAACGAAGAGATTCTGGTAATAAGAGTCCAAATTCCCCTTTTTGAAGATGAGCTAGTTTCTGTCTAGTCTCATCATTTACAGTCACATTTTCCTTGTCCAAATAACTTGGACTAACATAGAGAACATTAGCATCTGGACTATAGGTATCCAAGGTCTCTCCTTTTTCATTTCTTCCTTGAGGATTTGCAAAATGAGTGAGATTATCTTTTACAAATAGAGCCTGTTCTTTTTCAACTGCTTCTTTGGAAAATTCATACCACTTATTCTGATTTTCTGTATCTTTTCCTCTATCACCTAAACCAAAAGAAATTTGATAATAATCTGCTCTATCCTTCCATGCCTGTTTTGAAATGTCAAGTTCTTTCAATCGTTGGTAAGACGTCAAGCCCGTCTTAACAGCGTAGCCTACTGTAAAAACAGCTACTAACTGACACAATAGGGTTAAAACCATCAAGCGTTTAAGGGGCAATCTCCCCTTAATAACTGGAACTAATGCTTTGTAACTCAAACTCATTAGGTAAAGGAGCATTAGTAAAATTGAAATTCCCAATAAAAACAACAGATAGAAAGTAATCCCAAAACCATAGGTGGCTAACAAGATAGGATAAAACAAACCTTGACTAAAAAGAACGACTCCCCCACCTAGGAAGGAAAGGAGGGCTGATAGAAGGAGCCACTTGATATCAGTCGATAAAGAATGCCCCATAATGGATAAGAGAGTCTGACCAGAAAAGAGTTTTATACCAGCTGCTCTCATTTCCTTAATCCGAGTAATAATCACCAGAGCAAAGAAAGATAAGCCAAATATTGCTAAACTAATTAAAATAAGGGGAATTAGTAACATTCTAAAAGCAAGAGTATAGGGCGGTGTCTTTCGGTCAGGAATTGCTTTATAACCCAAATCTCCTAATTTATCGGCTAGCTTTTCTTTTGTCAAGGAGCCTGATAAAAGGAGATAACTATTTAGTGGATCACTACGTTCACGACTTTCTTGACTAGCTTCTTGGAATTCTTTTGGTAAAGTTCCCTGACCATAAGTTGCATAAGTAAAGTGAGTCGTCCCATCCTTACTTGGCTCTACAATTCTTCTAGCTATTAAACTCTGTTCTGAGTTTGCAAAATTCTCCAATTCCTGTTCAAATACCTCACGCGTCGGTTCCTGAGTATCCTTTTTGACACGAAGTAAGGAGACGGAATCATAGCTTGCATATAAATATTGTGGCGCACGTAAAACAATAATCCAAGCAAGGAAGAAGCTGAGAAAAAAAGTTGATAGTAATATGAATAGTTTCTTCATAGTAGACTCCTTGTATAAGAGAATAACCCTATAGAAAAAGATTTTATCTTTTATAAATTCTTAGAATTATTTTCCTAGTTTAATCAATCACACCCTGAACAACAAGACAATAATACTCTTCAAAAATCTCTTCAAACCGCGTCAACGTCGCCTTGGATTATATGTGTGACTGACTTCGTCAGTCTTATCTACAACCTCAAAGCAGTGCTTTGAGCAACCTGCGGCTAGTTTCCTAGTTTGCTCTTTGATTTTCATTGAGTATAAATTTAATCCTTTCTTATTTTGAAATCGGTTTCTTATACCGTAAATATATCACTTTCTATATAACTTGTCAACATATTGTAATATATCATTAGTAATAGAATTTTACAGTTCCCTTAAAAATAGATGTCATTAACGAATTTTATTCCAGTTTTTCCCATTCATATTATCCAAGCAAAAGTGATGATGTTAACTAAAAAGCAATTCAAACTATTGTAAAATTCCTACCAAAAAAAGAGAGCCGAAACTCTCCTTTTTATCTTCTTTTACTTTTTTTGACTGGCATGAGTGTGATGTCTCTCACACTAAAGTAAGCTAGGATTAACATGGCTATTGCTAGGAATATTTCTGTTGGTAATTGAAAAATTTTCAGAAAAGATAGAGCCAACAAAACCAAGAGTGCCACTAAAATACATACCATAGCGACGATATTGACTGTCCCTTTAATGCTTTCTGGTGTTGCAAATACATAGAGTAGGAGCAGTAAAATTCCTAGGACTAAATAGACCATCTTTCTCTCTTTCTAGCTCTTATTCAGCTGATTTTTTCTTCTTGTTAGCTTTCTCACGCTCTGCTTTGTTAAGGATTTGTTTACGCAAACGGATAGACTCAGGCGTTACTTCCATGTACTCATCGTCGTTCAAGAACTCAAGAGACTCTTCAAGCGTCAAGATACGAGGTGTCTTGATAACAGCTGTTTGGTCCTTAGTAGCTGAACGGACGTTGGTCATTTGTTTAGCCTTAGTGATGTTAACTGTCAAGTCATTTTCACGAGAGTTTTCACCGATGATCATTCCTTCGTAAACCTCAGTACCTGGGTTGACAAAGATCGTACCGCGTTCTTCGATAGACATGATGGAGTAAGTTGTAGCCTTACCAGCGTCGATAGAAACAAGGGCACCACGGTGACGACCACCAATTTCCCCTGGAATCAATGGCAAGTATTGGTCGAAGGTATGGTTCATGATACCGTAACCACGAGTCATTGACAAGAACTCAGTTGAGTAACCGATCAACCCACGCGCTGGAACAAGGAAGACCAAACGAGTTTGACCATTACCAGTTGAAATCATATCCAACATTTCACCCTTACGTTCAGAAAGGCTTTGGATAACAGACCCTTGGTATTCTTCTGGAGTGTCGATTTGAACACGTTCAAATGGTTCGCATTTAACACCATCGATTTCTTTTACGATAACCTCTGGACGAGATACTTGAAGTTCATATCCCTCACGACGCATTGTTTCGATAAGGATTGACAAGTGCAATTCTCCACGTCCTGAAACTGTCCATTTATCTGGTGAATCAGTTGGGTCAACACGAAGGGAAACGTCTGTTTGCAATTCTGCCTGCAAACGTTCTTCTACCTTACGAGAAGTTACCCATTTACCTTCTTTACCAGCAAATGGTGAGTTGTTGACCAAGAAAGTCATTTGAAGAGTTGGCTCATCGATGTGTAGGATTGGAAGAGCTTCTACTGCATCTGTCGGAGTAATGGTTTCACCGACAAAGATATCTTCCATACCAGAAACGGCAATCAAGTCACCCGCTTTGGCTTCTTGGATTTCACGACGTTCCAAACCAAAGAAACCGAAGAGTTTTGTAACACGGAAGTTTTTAGTTGTGCCGTCAAGTTTAGAAAGGGTAACTTGGTCCCCAACCTTAACTGTACCACGGAAGACACGACCAATACCGATACGACCAACGAAGTCGTTGTAGTCCAAAAGTGACACTTGGAACTGCAAAGGCTCATCTGAGTTATCTACTGGAGCTGGGATATGGTCGATAATTGTGTCAAAGATTGGTGCCATAGTCGCTTCTTGATCAGCTGGATCATCTGACAATGAAGAAGTTCCGTTGATCGCTGAAGCATAAACCACTGGGAAATCAAGCTGGTCGTCATCTGCACCAAGCTCGATGAACAGTTCCAAGACTTCGTCCACTACTTCTGCTGGACGAGCTGATGGTTTATCGATTTTGTTAACAACCACGATTGGGACAAGGTCTTGTTCCAAAGCTTTTTTCAATACGAAACGAGTTTGTGGCATAGTTCCTTCGTAGGCATCTACGACCAAGACAACACCGTCAACCATTTTCATGATACGCTCAACTTCTCCACCGAAGTCCGCGTGTCCTGGTGTGTCCATGATGTTGATACGAGTTCCGTTGTAAGCAACAGCTGTATTCTTAGCAAGGATGGTAATTCCACGCTCTTTTTCGATATCGTTTGAGTCCATAGCACGCTCAGCCAATTCAGTACGTGCATCAAGAGTCTCTGATTGTTTCAATAATTCGTCAACGAGGGTTGTTTTACCGTGGTCAACGTGGGCGATAATCGCAATGTTACGGATATCTTCTCTAAGTTTTGTCATGATTTCCTCTATAATATTCAAAATTTATTTTCTAACTGAACGATTATACCATAATTTCAGGTAAATAACATAACTCAAGCAAGTGTAAATGTTTTCACTATGCTTTTCTTTTCACATCAAGCCTTTTCAAAGCAAGCGACTTATGATAAGATAGGCACAGTATGCGTTTAGATAATTTATTAGCCCAAGAAAAAATCAGTCGAAAGGCCATGAAACAAGCCTTACTAAAAGGAGAAATTCTAGTCGATGGTTGCCCAGCCCGCTCCCTAGCCCAAAATATCGATACAGGACTACAAGAACTCCTTTTTCAAGACCAAATCATTCAAGGCTATGAGCACACCTATCTCATGCTTCATAAACCTGCTGGTGTCGTTACAGCCAACAAAGACAAGAAACTTCCAACCGTCATGGACCTCCTTCCGCCTGACATCCAGTCTGACAAGCTCTATGCCGTCGGCCGACTGGACCGAGATACGACAGGCCTCCTCCTCTTGACCGATAACGGTCCCTTGGGCTTTCAGCTCCTCCATCCCCAATATCATGTCGATAAGACTTATCAAGTTGAGGTTAATGGACTTCTAACACCTGACCATATCCAAGCCTTTCAAAAGGGAATTGTCTTTTTAGATGGCACTATCTGTAAACCTGCAAGACTAGAGATTCTATCTGCAAGTCCTTCCCTCAGTCAAGCCTCCATTACCATTTCAGAAGGAAAATTTCATCAGGTTAAGAAAATGTTCCTCTCGGTTGGTGTCAAGGTGACCTCCCTCAAACGAGTTCAATTCGGTGATTTTACATTAGACACAGAACTAACAGAAGGCCATTACCGTCCTTTGAATCCAGAGGAATTGGAAATCATTAAAAATCACTTAGAGAAAAGTGGATAAAAGAAAAAAGCTTTATGTTTAAAGCTTTTTGTTTATTGCTTATCTAAAAAATACTGCGACGGCTACAATCCAGTTAAGTACAGAAACCACAAGTCCTACGATGTTGAGAATTTTTTCTGTTTTATAGTCTAGTCCAGATCCTTTTTGGTATGAAAAAGCCAAGACCAATCCTATGATCCCCAAAATCAGACCTACAATTGGAAATAGCAAACCGAGCACAATAGATAGGATACCTAAAACAAGAGAGTGTTTTTTCTTTTCTTGCATTTTTTAAAAACTCCTTAAAATGATTATTAATTTAGTATATGAGACCGACTATATCAACTTTTTACAGAATATTAACTAGTCTTCACTTTCCCTTTCCAAGAATCCAAGCCATAAGAAAGGATATAAATCTCAGAAAAACCTTGTTTTTTCAAGTAAAGGGCTGCATTTGTGACACGTTGCGCACGTTGGTTTTCGTAAAGAAGGACAGGTTTATCCTTACGAAGGGCTGCAAGACTAGTCTTCAACTGACTTGAAGGAATATTGCGGGCACCAAGGATATGTTTTCTGTGAAATTCAGCTGGGTCGCGCAAATCAATCAATTGACCCGTACGAATCAAGGCTTCAAACTCCTCATTGTCTACAATTTTAGCCGCACGGCGAATACGAAGATAGTTAAAGCCCATCCATGCCAACATTGCCAGTATAAGTGCCCACAAAATCCAAGTAACCATTAGTTCTTTTCTCCATTTTTCTCAATATAATCCAATTCTACCTTGTGCTCTCTGCGAAGAACCGCTTCCGCTTCCAGATAATCCAGTTTGTCCATCAGCCCTGCATCGTAAATCCGAGAGAGTTCCAACTTCATCAGTTCAATATCATATAAGCGTTTTCCCATATAAACAATAATACCAAATCGTTTGAGGAATTGCTGCACATCATAGAATGTTTTCATAAGACTCATTCTAGCAAATTTTTGTGTTTTTTTCAAGAAGAGAATCACACAATGCTCTTGATTTTCCTATCTTCTTTGGCGATTCTGACGCAAGTGTGGTACAATAAAAACATGAGAATTCAACAATTACACTATATTATCAAAATCGTCGAAACTGGCTCCATGAATGAGGCAGCTAAACAACTTTTCATTACCCAGCCGAGTCTTTCCAATGCTGTGAGAGATTTGGAAAATGAAATGGGGATTGAGATCTTTATTCGTAATCCTAAGGGTATCACCTTGACCCGTGATGGGATGGAGTTTCTCTCTTATGCCCGTCAGGTTGTCGAGCAGACCCAGCTTCTGGAGGAACGTTATAAAAATCCTGTTGCACACCGCGAACTCTTTAGCGTTTCGTCTCAACACTATGCATTTGTGGTCAATGCATTTGTCTCTTTGCTCAAGAAAAGTGATATGGAGAAATACGAGCTCTTCCTTCGTGAAACTCGGACTTGGGAAATTATCGACGACGTCAAGAACTTCCGTAGTGAGGTCGGTGTTCTCTTTTTGAACAGCTACAACCGTGATGTTTTAACCAAGATGCTGGATGACAACCACCTGCTGGCTCACCATCTCTTCACAGCGCAACCGCATATCTTTGTCAGCAAGACCAACCCTCTGGCAAAAAAAGACAAGGTGAAACTGTCTGATTTGGAAAATTTCCCTTACCTCAGTTATGACCAAGGGACGCACAACTCCTTCTACTTTTCAGAAGAAATTCTTTCCCAAGAACACCACAAGAAATCCATCGTAGTCAGCGACCGTGCTACCCTCTTTAATCTCTTGATTGGTTTGGATGGTTATACCATTGCGACAGGGATTTTGAACAGTAATCTCAATGGAGACAATATCGTTTCTATCCCACTGGATATTGATGACCCAATTGAGCTGGTCTATATCCAGCATGAAAAAACCAGCCTATCTAAGATGGGCGAACGCTTTATCGACTATCTACTAGAAGAAGTCCAGTTTGATAGTTGAGAAATAATAAGAACCAATATGTAGGCTAGCAACAACCTGCACATTGGTTCTTTTTACTTATAATTAAAAGTCTCCCCTGCCAACTTATCTGCTAGCTTGGGAAAGAGGGTGTAAAACTTATGGGCTAGGTTCAACAAAACTGGGAGATTAAGTTCTCGTTTGTTTTTTCCTATAATCTTGACAATCTTTTTAGCCACTGCATCTGGTTTCAACAGGAAGCGTTCAACCGACTTGAGATAAGTCCCATCTGGGTCGGCCTGGTCAAAAAATCCTGTTCGGATTGGACCTGGATTGACTGTTGTCACATAGACTCCATAGGGCATAAGTTCGAGGCGCAGAGCATTTGAAAAACCAATAGCCGCAAACTTGGTCGCTGAGTAGAGACTGGACTTGCCAGTAGCGATTAAACCTGCCATGCTGACGATATTGATGATATGGCCTTTTCGACTCTCTTTCATACGAGCCGCAAGGCGTCGAGACAGATTCATTAGGGCAAAGGTATTGACATCGAACATCTGATGAATATCTTGGTCGGAAATCTGGTCAAATTCCTCAAAGATCCCGTAACCAGCGTTGTTTATCAAGACATCAATCTTGCCATAACGGAGATAGAGGTCTGCTATCAGAGTTTCTAAAGCTGAGTCATCGGTAATGTCTATTTCAATCAATTCTGCTTGAGGATGATTTCCATAGAGTTGGGCTAATTTTTCCTTATTTCTACCTAACAAAATCAGTTGGTCATTCGGCAAAAGTTTGACCATTTCTTGGGCTAGGCCACCGCTAGCTCCGGTAATGAGAATAGTAGGCATACTGTTCCTTTCTGTGACTGCTAGATTTCCACTTCTTCCAAGTCTTTGACCACATGGACATTTTCAAAAACACTAGCAGCGTCTTTTTTGAGCTTGCTGATATCTTTTGAGAGAAAACGAGCACTGATGTGGTTGAGCAAGAGGCGTTTGGCACCTGCTTCTACCGCTACTTGTGCAGCTTGCATGTTAGTAGAGTGGCCATGGTTACGAGCAATTATTTCATCGCCCTTGCCATAAGTCGATTCATGAACCAGGACGTCGGCATTGACAGCCAGACGCACACTAGCATCCGTTTTTCGAGTGTCTCCTAAAATAGTGATAATCTTACCCGGACGGGGAGCTGAGATATAGTCAGCTGCCTTGATTTCAGTCCCATCTTCGAGAACAACGTCCTGACCGTTTTTAATTTTTCCAAAAAGTGGGCCAAATGGGACACCTGCCGCCTTGAGTTTTTCAGCATCCAGCGTTCCTTCCAAGTCCTTTTGAATGACACGATAGCCAACACAGAAAATAGTATGATCCAACTTCTCTGCATACACCGTGAATTTATCGGTCTCAAGGATTTTACCTAGAGAATCTTGGTCAAACTCATGAAAATGAATACGGTAAGGCAGGCGCGAACCTGACACACGAAGACTGGTTAAGACAAAGGACTTGATACCTTGCGGTCCATAGATTTCCAAATCTGTCTGCTCTTCATTGGCCTGAAAGGCACGGCTAGATAGGAAACCTGGCAAGCCAAAGATGTGGTCTCCATGTAGGTGGGTAATAAAGATTTTGCTGACCTTACGTGGTCGAATTGTGGTTTCCAGAATGCGATTTTGCGTTCCTTCTCCACAGTCAAAGAGCCAGACTTCGTTAATCTCGTCCAAGAGTTTCAGGGCGAGACTTGAAACGTTGCGGGCTTTAGAGGGCTGACCAGCCCCCGTTCCTAAAAATTGAATATCCATTCGATACTTTCTAATTAATCAATATATAACATGGCTGTGCGGTTTTCCGATCGGAAATAGCGCTTGCCAGAAAAAGCAGTAGCTTCTTGTAATAAATCCTCTTGGCTGTAGCCTTTGAGACGCTTACGACCATCAGCCAAGCCTTCTAAATCAGTCAAAGCTGTAAGACTTTCCACGTTCACAACTTCCTCGTCCCCGACAGGCTTCATGTAAATTTTTCCAGACTCTTCAAATACTAGTTGATGGGGAAAAATTTGCGCAATTTCAAAGAGCAAGTCATCTGAAATTTTCTCTTCATTTTCAAAGAAAATCCGACCAAGACCCTCACTCTCATAACAAAAACCAAAGGATTTACCAGATAGGTTAAGACGAATAAAAGGTTTGTTTTCAAGAGTGAAACTAGGTTCAGCATTGTAGAGATTCAGTTCTTGACTGACTTCTGCAAAATAATTCGTCGCAGCCTCAGGACTCTTTTTCTGGTAAAGTTCTGCAAAGTAAGCATTGACCACGCTAGGTGGAGGAGTGATTAGTGCCAACTGCTCCTGCTCTGTCTTGCCAGCTAGAAGCTGATCCAGATAGACCTTATCCAGACTTGTATAGCCCCCATATTTTAGAGCCAAGGTTTTAATATCAGTCATAAAATTCCTCTAACCTCCATTTATTTTTCTCGGAAATGTAGCCTGTAATGACTTCCCCATCATCTTGGTAGTCACGATCTTCCAGAATCGCAACACTTTCTAAATCATGAATCTTGTAAGACTTTGAAAAAGGTACGCGCAGGGTAAAGACTTCAAAAACATCCTTGATTTTCTCTAAAAACAAAGCCTGCAAATTCTCACGACTATCCTCAGACTTGGCAGAAATGAGGGCATAAGGCGTTTGGGTCGGCGTAAAATCCTCCACCAAATCCGATTTATTATAAAGGGTCAGACAAGGAATATCCTCCATGTCCAGGTCTTTCATGATGGACAGAACTGTTTTTTCATGTTCCTCATGGTAAGGATTGCTGGCATCGATAACATGAACCAGAAGGTCTACATGCTTGCTTTCTTCCAAGGTTGACTTAAAACTGGACACCAACTCTGTCGGCAAATCTTGGATAAAGCCAACGGTATCAGTTAAAGTCACCTGTAGATTACCCCCTAGATGGATACTCTTAGTCGTCGCGTCCAGAGTCGCAAATAGCTCGTCAGCCTCATACTGGGTCTTACTGGTCAAGGTGTTCATGATAGTTGACTTCCCTGCATTGGTGTAACCAATCAGACCAATCTTAAAGGTGCTAGACTCCAGACGTTTTTCTCTGACAGTCGCCCGATTTTTCTCAACCACCTTGAGCTGGCGCTCGATATCTGTGATTTGATTGCGAACGCTACGACGGTTCAGCTCCAACTGGCTTTCACCAGGACCACGGGAACCAATTCCCCCTGCCTGACGGCTGAGCATAATTCCCTGACCAACCAAGCGAGGCAAGAGATATTTGAGCTGAGCCAAATGCACTTGGAGTTTTCCTTCATGACTTCGAGCCCGCATGGCAAAGATATCCAGAATCAACTGCATACGGTCAATGACCTTAACACCCAGAACTTCTTCTAAATTGACATTTTGCCTTGGCGTCAGACGGTTGTTGACGATGACAGTGGTAATTTCTTCTGCATCCACCATGAGGGCTATTTCTTCCAACTTACCAGAGCCGACGAAGGTCTTGGAATCATACTTTTCACGTTTTTGTCTGTAGCTATCTACAACGACTGCCCCTGCCGTTTTCGCTAAACTAGCCAATTCTTCCATAGAGAGGTCAAAATTGTCCATGCCCTGCAATTCCACACCAATGAGCAGGACCCGTTCCTCTTTTTTCTCCGTATCAATCATCTAAAAACTCCTCTATCTGGCTTAAAATGCGGTCTTGCACACCAGATTCTCCTATTTGATAAAAGGTCACCTGCATGCGATTACGGAACCAGGTCAACTGACGCTTGGCAAAACGGCGGGTCGCCTGTTTGAGACTCTCACTGGCTTCTTCCAAGGTCTGCTCTCCACGGAAATACGGAAAGAGTTCCTTGTAACCAATTCCTTTAGCAGCCTGCACATCAGGGTAATGGTCAAAAAGCCACTTGGCCTCATCTAAAAGCCCAGCCTCAAACATCAAATCCACTCGATGATTGATTCGTTCATATAATTGACTGCGTTCATCATCCAAGCAAATAATCAATGATTCATACAAGGTCTCTTGATTTTCCAAATCCTGACCAAAATGGGCAATTTCCAAGGCACGCATAGCACGACGACGATTAAACTGGGGAATTTCAAGGCCTGCTTGCTCTACCAAATGGGCTAATCCCTCATCCGTATAAGGCTCCAAGCTAGCCCGATAGGCCAAAATCTCCTCATGGGGAGTCTCCCCACCCAGGTGGTAACCTTCTAACAAGCTCTGGATATAAAGCCCAGTCCCACCGGCGATAATGGCTAGCTTGCCACGGCTGTGAATATCCTCAATAGCCATCTTAGCTTCTGAAACAAAATCAAAAGCCGAGTAAGACTCGGTTACCTCTCTAACATCGATTAAATGATGGGGAACAGCTGCCTGCTCTTCTGGACTAGCCTTAGCCGTCCCAATATCAAGTCCTCGATAGACTTGCTGGCTATCTCCACTAACCACTTCGCCATTAAAACGCTTGGCCACTTCAATGGCAAGGGCTGTTTTTCCAACAGCAGTCGGTCCAACAATCACAATTATTTTTGTTTTCATCTTTTTTCCTTGAAAAATTCCCATTTTTTCGTTACTATTATTATAACACAAAAAGGTCAGTCAGAAAAATGTGACCTCTTGAAGGGGCTGGCTGATTAAGAAGATAAAGGAGGAAGACTCATGGCTAAAGGATTCGCTAAAGGTCTTGTAACAGGTGTCGCAGGAACTGTCGCTGCACTTGCAGGTGCAGTATACGCATTTAAAAAGAAAGTGATCGAACCAGAAGAGCAAAAAGCAGCTTTCATCGAAGAAAACCGTAAAAAAGCAGCTCGCCGCCGCGTATCACGTTAAGAAACAAAAGAAGTTGAGATTTATTGTCTCAACTTCTTTTTCTATTCTTTTATACTCAATGAAAATCAAAGAGCAAACTAGGAAACTAGCCGCAGGTTGCTCAAAACACTGTTTTGTGAGGTTGTAGATAGAACTGACGAAGTCAGCTCAATACATGATTTTGAGGTTGTTGATGAAGCGACGCTGACGTGGTTTGAAGAAATTTTCGAAGAGTTTTAAATAGCTAGGTCAAACTTCAACTGTGGCTTGACAGGGTCATAATCCACCAACTCAAAATCTTCCGCTTTGATATCAAAGAAGTTGGTTTTGTCTGGTACATTCAAGACCAAACGTGGTTGACAATTTGACGGTTCACGACGAAGCAATTCCTGAGCTTGTTCAAATTGATTGTCATAGATATGGAGGTTGTTGATAAAGTAGAAGAACTTCCCAACCTTCCAGCCAAAATGTTTGGCAATCATCATTTGAAGAGCCACATACTGCATAGCATTGATGTGGTGGGCCACCAGCATATCATTGGAGCGCTGGGTCAAGGTCGCATCCAGATAGATTTCCCCATCTACACGGCGGACATCAAACATAGTCTGAAAGGCACATGGGAGCAACCCATCTGTTTCTTCGAAAGCTTGGTAATCCCAAAGGGAGATAATGTTTCGACGGTTCCAAGGGTTGGCTTCTAACTGCTTGAGAATCTTATTGATGATGTCGTGTTTCTTAACAACAGCACCATAGCGCTCACCAATAGTTCCCGTATCTCCCACTTCCCAGTCATTCCAGTAGTGAACATTGTACTTGTCATTAAGCACCTCTAGGCTATTTGACTGGTCTTGGTAAATCCAGAGCACTTCCTTGATAGCTGATTTGATAGCGATAGGGCGCAAAGTTGTGATGGGGAATTCTCCTTTAGATAAGTCATACTCGGAAAAGGCACCAGTTACATATTTAGAGTTAGCAACTGTCCCATCCTTGTACTTGGGACGGGCCTGCTCAGAAAAGACACCGTCTTTGAGGATGCGTTCAATATTCTCTTTAAAAATCGTATCTGCTTTTGTCATTCTCTCTCACCTCATTTATTGTCCTAACTAGTATAGCATAAAAAAGAAAAGAGGAACATTACTAACTCTAGGTTAGCATTTTTCCTCTTTTATTATTTTATTGCAATACAAGTGATGCTGCTCCGATAACTCCAGCATCATTTCCTAGAGTTGCAAGAGCTAATTTAGTAGATGTGCGTACTTGTGGGAAACTATTTTCATCGTAGACTTTTTGAACACCTTGTAGAAGGAATTCTCCCGCAGCTGACACACCACCACCGATAACGATTGTTGATGGGTTTAGGATTGAACCGATGTTAGCACAAGCGATTCCCAAGTAACGTGAGAAGTTACGGTAAACAATCAAAGCAAGGTCGTCTCCTTCTTTTGCAAGGTCAAAGACAGTCTTAGCAGTTACTTCTTCTCCGTTATCAATCAAGCGTTTCAAGGCTGCATCGCCTTCGTATTCATCCGCATAGCGACGAGTCAAATTGACAATCCCTGTTGCTGAAGCAACTGTCTCAAGGCAACCTTTTTTACCACAGGTACATGCGATTGGTTGGTCAAAGTCAACAGTGATGTGGCCAAGCTCACCTGCTGCACCAGCCACACCGTGAAGCAATTTGCCTTCTGCGACAATACCACCACCAACACCTGTACCAAGTGTCATAAAGACAACATCTGGTTGGTTATCTCCAGCACCCATCCAGCGCTCACCAAGAGCTGCCACGTTGGCATCATTATCAATGAAAAATGGAATGCCCAAGGCTTTTTCAATTTTTTCTTTGATTGGTTGAAGGGTTTTCCAGTTCAAATTGTAGGCACCAATAACAGTTCCTTTTTCACGGTCAACCACACCTGGTGATCCCATTCCGATACCTTGGAAGTCTGCTGCTGCCAATCCAAGCAAGTCCAAACGATGTTGAATAGACTCAATCATATCATCTACGATATGACTTCCCTCATCCAAAATGTTAGTCTTGATAGACCATTTTTCTTGGATTTCTCCTGCTGTTGTTAAGATTGCAAATTTGATAGAAGTTCCACCAAGGTCAATCCCAATAATCTTTTGACTCATCATATTCTCCTTTTTCATTGTATAATAATTGAAAATACTTACAGCACTAGTATAACAAAATTCATTTACTTATGCAAAGGTTTGCATTAACTTTCTAAATTTTATCTGATTTATGGTTTCCAGAGACCTGAGGCATCTACATAGTAACGGCCTCCATCAACTCGCTCATTGACAGCCATTTTACCATCTGATTTCAAATAGTAATTTCCTTGCCATGCATTGCGAGCATAAGAACCATCAGATTTCAAATAATACCAAGCTTGATAAGAAGAATCATAAACCCACTCACCTTGTGCCATTTTACCGTTTGACTTAAGGTAGTAAGCTCCTTGCCATGCATTCTTTGCATAAGATCCATCTGATTTTAAGTAATACCAAGCCTGATAAGAATCATCATAAATCCATTCGCTCTGTGCCATTTGACCATCTTCTTTCAGGTAATAGCTTCCCTGCCAAGCATTTTTCACTGGATTTCCATTTCCATCAAAGTAGTACCAAGCGCCGTCCTGCTTAACCCAACCAATTGTTGTTGCTGAACTTGTATCAGTTTGAGTTGTAGTCTCTTGTTTTGCTTTAAAAGCACCCTTAGGGGCATTTTTCAATTCGCAAGCCACACCATCATGATCGCGGTCTAACTTGGCAGAATACCCAGGTTCTCCCTCGTGAAGATCCGAATAGCCATTAGCCCAAGCTTCCATACAGCTAGAAAAATGGATGTTTTCTTCTGCTAAAACTGGTTGTGAAAACAAAGCCAAAACTGGCAATGTCGCCAGACTTATTTTTAAAAATAGACGTTTGTTCATTACTTTCTCCTATAGGAATGTTATCGATTTCAATATTATTTTATCAAACTTATTTCAGCAATTCAAGAGTCTCTGTGGGCTTATCCTTCAATTGATTCCGAACTTCTTTCCAACTCTCTGCTGACTGCCCTAACCCGTGTAAAAATACCAGTTTCATCTAGTTCTCCTCTAGGCTTAATTCATACAAACCTCTCACTGCATTACAGCCATATATAGCCTCAGCTCGGGCTAAGTCTTTTAAAGTCAAGACTTTCTCTTCTACCTGTCCTGTTTCTAGTAAATGCTGACGATAAATTCCTGGTAAGATTCCCAGTCGGATAGATGGTGTATAGAGTTTCTCATCAATCTTCAGAACCAAATTTCCTATAGAGGTTTCAAGCAGTTCTCCAGACTTATTGTGGTAAATCTTCTCTTGTTCCCCTAAGCTCAAATGCGGTCGGTGGCTTGTTTTAAAATAGGTAAATGCTTGCTGCAAATTGGCTTCCTGAAGGCAAAGTTGAGCTTGACAGAAGCTTGAACTAAGGGGTGTTAATACTTGACGATTGACTTCTATCTCTCCAGATTTGCTAAGGCTAATTCGCAAGCGGTAATCTTGATTAGCATCACAAGCCTGACACTCTTCCTCTATCTTTTGTCTTAAGTCTTCTGCATCAAAAGGAAAGGCAAAATATCGACTAGCTTTTCTCAGTCTTTCCAAATGTTGTTCTTCAAACAACAAGTTCTTCTGGCTGATTTTCCCAGTCGTAATCAGCTGAAAACGAGCTTGTTTCCGATAGAGAACAGCCGCCTTTTGATGAACCTCGCGGTATTCAGATTCCCAAGTGCTATCCCATGTAATGCCTCCGCCAACTCCATAGATGGCTTTCCCTTGATGCAGTTGAATAGTTCGGATAGCAACATTGAAAATCCGTCGTCCATTTGGAAGCAAGAGACCAATCGTTCCGCAGTAGACTCCACGCGGTTGTGGCTCCAAGTCCTTAATGATTTCCATAGTCGCAATTTTGGGTGCTCCCGTTATAGAACCACAAGGAAAGAGAGAACGAAAAATAGAAACTAAATTAACATCTGCTCGTAACTGACTCTTGATAGTCGAAGTCATCTGCCAAACCGTTGAATACCGTTCTACTTGGCAAAGACGCTCCACGTGCTCACTCCCCACCTCAGAAATACGGTTCATATCATTGCGCAAAAGGTCCACAATCATCATATTTTCAGAGCGATTTTTAGGATCCTGCTCCAACCAACTGGCCTGGCCCAAGTCTTCTTGGTCGGTCACGCCACGCTGAGTCGTTCCCTTCATTGGTCGCGTTGTCAACTCGCGGCCATTTTGCTCAAAAAAGAGCTCTGGACTCATGGAAATCACTGCCATCTCGTCATGTTCCACATAGGCATTGTAGCCCGCCTCCTGCTCTACCACCATACGATTGTAGATGGCAAAAGGATTGGCAGACAACTCCTGCTTGAGTTGGACGGTGTAGTTGACCTGATAGGTGTCTCCCTGTCGTAAATGATAGTGAATCTGGGCAATCGCCTTTTCATAGTCTGCTGCAGACGTTACTTCCTGCCAATTTGAAGGCAAATCAACCTCATCATAAATCAGAGGAATAGGGGAAGTTTCTACCCTATCGTGAACAGTAAAATACAGTAGGTACTCTCCCAGTAAAGGAGCTTTATGAACTGCTAATTTCTCCTCAAAAGCGGGTGCAGCCTCGTAGCTGACATAGCCCACCACATAATAGCCTTGCTCTTGGTAGCTTTCCACTTGTGCCAGCAAATCTGCCACTTCTGCTATATTTCTCGTTTTCAACTCTTTAATAGGCTGGGTAAAGGTGTATCTCTCCCCCAAAGCTCTAAAATCAATCACTGTTTTTCTATGCATACCTTAAGTATAGCATAAAAAGGCAGATACAGACAAAGCTGATCTACCTTTTTACGATTTTATTCATCCCTATGCTTGTGGTGTAGTAAATAGATCACCAGAGAAACCGTCTGTGTTTTTAAGGAGTTGTTTGTATATTTTCCACTTGAGATTCTCTGTATATTGGTAATGATTCTTAATGTTCTTATCATCCATACCTGCAAGATCTTTGCTAACAGCTTCTTCAAATAAGGATTGTAACTGAGCATACGTTGAAATTTTCACTCCGTCTACCTCAATCTCAACAAAGCCTTTTTGTGCTTTATCATAAACTTCATGATACCAATGCTTCTTCCACTCTTCGAGATTTTGGAATTGATTCTTAGAAACTTTCTTGATAATGAAATCATCACCTAAAAGCCCTTTATTCTCTTTATTTGCAGCACCTTTTAACTTGTTAGAAACATAAGGAATAAAGCCATTTTCATATCCATAGTACCCCCACATACGGAAAGCATTATGTTTAAATGAAATAGACCCTACGGTGCTTTTACTTGTATTCCCTCCAAAGACACCTGCCATCATGTTTACAGGTTGATAAGAGCTATCAAAACCTTCTGTGCGGTAACGACCGTTCTTCGGCATACCATGAAGAGTTACAAAGTTATTCTCTACCAACTTGTCAATACTGTCAATAGGTAACTTCTTCTCTTCTTCTGTTAAATCACGTAATTTATCCCACTGATGCGGTTCTCCAATTAAACGGTTTCTATCTGCATTAGTGCGCCACTCTTTATCCATCTTCTTGAACCACTTAGAATTATCAGACAAATTTTGACGAATAACTGCACTAGCTTCTAAGTAGTCAAGCATCATCATAGACTCATTGTAGTTCTTCATGTAACTATCAATTTTCTCTCTACTATCTAACTTCTCAGGGTCATAATTGTAAAGCTGTTCACCATCATTTTTACGCTCATAAGCCATATTGATACCGAGAGCACCGTATTCACCATTGGTTGTTGACTTATCAGGTGTTTGCAACATGCCTTGAGCAAAGGCTTCTAAATCCGTACCTTCACGGTGCCAATCTCCACCGTAGTAAGCCATTCTATCATTGACGTGAGTAGTTTCATGAGTAAAGGCTGAGATACCGAACGGCTCCATCATATTTGTAACCATGAAATAAACTTGATCATCTTTCCAAGGACGTTCATAAATCTTCGCCATCGCTCCCATATTCCAGTTTATTTGGTGCCAACGATCAGTCGGGCCGAATAATTCACGAACTGGAGTTACTACTCGACCACCATCACCGTAACCCATACGGTTTGCACCACCTAAACCTACATAAACTTGATTATCCCAAACAGGAGTTGGTACAGAATTTTGACTCTTCAACAATTGATTCCGAACCTTTGGTAAGGCTAAGCGAGACCAAAAGTCTAAATAACGTTGTTGCGCTTTGGCTACTTTATCAATTTCCGATTTATAGGCATTACGCTCTTCTTCCGTATTCTTCCCATATTTTTCAAAAGAACTGAATGCCAAAGTGTTGTAAGTAGAAATGACAAAAATATGTGCTTTCTTCAAGTTGAGTAACGGTAAAATCATGCGACTATGCACGTCATTATTCAAACCGTCATAGATACGATGGCGCTTGTCTTTGAAATCCTCTGTAGTCGTCTCAGGCTCAGAAACATAAACGTTCTTTGCAGCATGAATAAACCAGTCATTTAAGTCGGTGTACTTAGTGAATAAACGCATGTTATAACCTAACAAGCCATTTAATTCCCCTTTTCCAATAGTACCACCAATAACTTCACGATAGGCTTCTAAACTTCTATCTCCTTTTAAATTCTTTTCTGCTGAACCTATACGAATCAAGAAATCTAAAATACTTGGTGTTTTACCATAAAAGTCTGGTTTAAACATCATCAAATGCTTAAAGTTCAAGCCATCATAGTCGATACCATAATAACGATTTAGATAAGTCAAGGCTAATATAATCTTAGCTTTATTATCTTCAACTTTCTTGAGAAGCGCCTTCTCAGCCACTTCATCACTGTTCAGTTGATGATCTTCATTTTCTAACAAGGACTTCACTAACTTATCTAACGTCTCTCTAACCTCAGCGAAACTTTCTTCTAGGTATAGAGATGCAGGGTTATTTGTAATAGCTTTAACCTCAGCAGAGTCTAAAGCAACAGAACTCAACTTCTCTTTAACTTTCATAATCAAAGAATCTCTGTTCTTATCAACCATATTAGGAGTGTAAACTACACCTAAATCATCTACATTATATTCTTTGACTTGTTTTACCCTAGAGTCCGAAACCGCAGATACCCCAAATTCTTCTTTGGTTCCATCGGCATAGTGAATCATGATTTTATCCACACTTGATAAATCAGTAACAAATTGCCCTGATTTCATACCCGTTACAGACAGAACGTTTTTCTTAACAAGATTGGACTTATCTGTTAACTTATTCCCTTGGTTTACAATCCACTCTTTATTATAGAACGGTTGAAGTTTTTCAATGTTGCGATAGGCTTGTTCACGTTCAACTTTGTAATCTTGCGTTGTCTTATACTCATTATCCCGTGTTGTGAGAGCGTTGAGTTTATTTACAATGGGCTCTGTAATTGCATATTTATCTGATGTGATAGCCAATTCTTTAATTTTCTTATCAGCTTCCTCTTGTGTTATAGGCTTAATACGATGCAATTCTTTAGAATGCTTGTATGATGAAGTACCCTTACTTACATCTTTTACAACGTAGTTTCTATTAACATTGTTACCAGTCCAATAAGGATCGGCACTGATATCATGTGAACCATAAAATATTTCTCCGGTTTCAACTTTCATCATTGAAACAGAATCTTCAATCGAACCATGCATGTTAAGACTTCCAACAGCACCGCCAACTTCAATTGGTTCTTCCACAACTATTGTACCTTTAACAACAGATTTTTTAATAGCTCCCTCTCTACCTACAGCATAGTTATCGCCTCCATTTTGCGACCAATACGCGATTCCTGCTGCTTTAGCTTTTTTACCTGTAATGTTAGCATCAACGTAAGCTCGTTCGATGTAACCCTTCCAGTTTTCGCCGACAATGCCAGCTAAGTATTGTCCACCGTTACCAACAGACGTAACATTACCAATAAATGCAACATTGACTAATCTGCCACCACTGTCAATTTTATCGATAAATCCAGATACCCAGTCACGACCAACTACATCACCTGTAACTTTAACATTTTCAATAGTAGTTCCACCTTTAATGACATTAGCAATTGGTGCAATTTGATTTTCTCCCGGCATGTTAATATTCACATTAGCAAGATTTATATCATGAATATGACCACCTTGAATGTTTCCAAATAATGGACGACTTATATTATGGATTGAATAACGTCCACCATCAACACTTGATAATTTACCTTTAAATACGGATGTTACGTAAGATTTACCATTACCTTTAACATTTGCTGCATTCAAGTCTGCACCAAGTTTAAACTCACCCGTTGGATTAGCTTGCATATCTTTTACAAGTTCATTGAAGTTGTAGTATACATTATTTACTTTTGGTAATTGTTTTTCAAAATAATGAACATATTCTTCACTCAGTGTATCATCAGCTCTACGTTGAACTAAGTCTGGAGCTTTGGCTACAACTTTGTACAATGTTTTTCCATCAACAACAACTTCTTCAACTGAACTTACCGCAAGTCTTGTCACTTTGTTGTCATGAGTTGTCACACGTAAATACAATGGGGAAACATCTGTCGGTTTTTCAGATAATAAGCTCTTATCAGTTTCGTTACCCTCAGCATCAACATTCATTAAGCTTGTTTCTTTAATGTTTTTGATTTCAACTTTTTTAAGGTCTAATTGAATTTGTTTATCTTCTAATGTTTCAGTTTCTTCGCCTTCTCCACGATCATAAACCATTGTTGTAGATAGAGTGTAGCCTTGATAATATTTCAATTTATCTAAAGTAACGTTTAATTTATTTTCAGCAACCGTTACTTCTTTAACAAGTTGTCCATCTTTATCTTTTAATGCTAATTTGATGGATTTGATTTCTACTCCAGCTGGTTTTGTCAATGTATAACTAGCTGTCGCACTCTTCTTCAAGACATCTTTTTCAGTATTAGCCCATTGTAAAGTAGGTTTTTCTAACCCTTTTGTACCATTCTTAATAATTTTATCTTGAGGTTGTAAGATAACTTTTTCTTCTACTGTTGGAGCATCTTTTGTTTTTTCTCCTCGAATTGTTTTATACGTTTCAGTAATTTGTTTCTTACCGTTTACACCTTCTTGAGCAACTGTAGTTGTTCCACGTTTTAAAGTGTCATCATCTTCTGTTTTTGTAGCAAAAGGAATGGCTTCTTCTCTTGTTTCAATTGTTGTTCCTTCAACTGGTTTTGTTCCTTTTTTAACGACTTTAGAAACGGCAGGCGTTTTCACTTCTGTAGTTGTAGAAAGAACTTTATCTGTCTCTACACCTTCCACTGTTTCGTAAGTTGTTTTCGTAACTTGAACTCCTTTAGCCCCTTGACGTTCAACAACTTCTTCATCTACATATTTTGTGTCATCCGGAACTACTTCTGTTGTGAAATCTAATTCACTTTCGGTAGACTTCTCAACTGTACCTGTTGTTACTTTATATTCTGGGTTTACTTCTTGTACTGGTGCTTGACCTTCTTTGCCTTCTTCTTGCGTCCCCTTAGCTGTTTTGGTCTCCTCTTTTGGTTCTACAGTTTCTTCAGCCTTGGTATCTGGAGTTGACTCTTCTTGTTTCGGTGTTTCTTCCGCAGTCTTCTCTTCTTCAGGAGCTTCTGGTTGCTTTTCTGGCTCGACTGGTGCCATTGGTGCCTTTTCGCCTTCACTTGGCGCGACTGGTTCACCTGCTTGTTCAACTTTTAGTTCCTCAGCTGGTTCCGTTTGTTTTTCTACAGCAGGCGTTTCAACTTTTGGTTCTTCAACAGGTTGATTAGCAGCCTCATCTTTTGTTTCTACTACTTCTGGCTGTGCATCTTCTTGTTTCGGTGTCTCTTCCGCTCCCCTATCTTCTTTAGGATCTTCTTGTTGTGATGATTCTTTTGGTATCCTTGGTTGCTCCGGTTGTGTAGGTTGCACGGGTTGTTCTGGGACTTTTGGTTGTTCTACTGGTGGTTCAACTTTTGATTCCTCAGCTGGTTTGTCTGATGGTTGACTTTCCGGTTTGACTGGTGTTTGTTCATCTGTTTTTGAATCAACTACTCCACTTACTTCTTCAACTGGAGCTAGTTCTGCTGAAGCTTCTTTTTCATCTTTTCCTTTAGGGAGGGGTTCGTCAGTAGGTTTCACCTCCGATTTTGGTTCTCCCTTTGGACTTTCTTCTGTTTTAGGTGCTTCTTCTTTTGGAGCTTCCTCTGTCTCTACTGCTTGGTTTTCTGGCTTAGCTTGCTCCTGATTTATTGTTACTTGGGGATTCTCAACTTCGATTACAGTCACCTCTCCAGGTTTAGCTGAGGCTTCTTCTAAAACAGTGTCCAAGCCAAGCGTTTTGAGGATGTCACCTGATAGATAACCAACATAGCGATAGCCCTCCATTTCAACAACACCCTCTCGACTAGCCGGTGCTAGAGTAGCAACTGGGTCTACAGCTCCTGCACTAGGAAGAACTACCAATCCCATAGCTCCAACTAGAAAGACGCTGGCAATTTTCTTTCTCTTGTAGATTAAAAGCAAGCTCCCAACAGTCAGCAAACCAAAAGCTGTCAAAACAGATGCTTCTGTCCCTGTTTGTGGCAGCTGGTCTTTTTGATACACCAAACCATATACAACTTCATTCCCATCAGGCTTTCCTGTCTGGATTAAATCCTTAGCTTCTTGTGAAATAACCTCTTTATCTACATAGTGATAGGTGGCTGCGTCCACTACAGAAGGAGCCATCAAAAGGCTTCCGAGAAATACAGAACCTACAACTCCCTTAATCTTACGAATTGAAAAACGGTCTTTTTTAAACACTTTCATCTCCTTTATTTATTCTCACGACTTTCTGATAGAATCTTGCGGATAGTGCGCACGCGCACCTCCGACTAATTTTGGACGACTAGCCAGCGCCGTTACATGGGCATGACCAATCTCTCTCAAAAGAGGGCGAATCGGAACCTGAACATGCTTGACATGCATGCCAATTGCAGTGTCTCCGATATCCAATCCAGCATGAGCCTTGATAAATTCAACCTCAACTGGATCCTGCATAAACTTGAAGGCTGCTAACTGCCCCGAACCTCCTGCATGAAGAGTTGGAAGGACACTGACGATTTCCAGACCAAACTGCTCTGCCACCTGACGTTCAACAACGAGGGCACGATTGACATGCTCACAGCCTTGAACGGCTAAATGGATACCTCTACTACCTAGAATACCCAAGATAGTCTCCACTATCAGCTCACCAATCTCTTGACTGGATTCTTTCCCAATCTGACCACCTAGCACCTCACTAGAAGATAGACCTAAAACAAAAAGGGCCCCCTGCTTTAAATTGGCCTTCTCTAAAACATCTTCTACTATCTGACGTGTTTCTCTTTGAATCTGTGTCTCGTTCATCTCTGCCACCTCTTTTGTCACTATCTATCATACCGTTTTTTCTTGTTTTTAGCAAGATAGACAACCTAGAAAGCTTGCCCAATTACGCATAAAACTCCCAGAATTGACTGGGAGTTAGCTAGTTTCTATCCTATTTATGTATATTTCCACTTTCGTCCCTTTTTGGGGCCTAGAATCAATCTTCATCTGGTAATTGGCTCCAAAATGAAGTTTGAGTCGCTGATCAACATTTTGCAGACCAACTCCTCCACGTTTGAGTTGACTTTGACTACTATCGCCAGCAGTTTGGAAGCCAACGCCATCATCCTCAATACGGATGACCAATCCTGTATCCTGTTTCTGGACAGAAAGTTTAATATGACCCTGACCTTCCTTCTCCTTGATGCCATGGTAAAGAGCATTCTCTACTAGAGGTTGCAAAACCAGCTTGGGCAAGACCAGATTATCAAAGGTAGGATTTTCCTCAATCTCGTATTCCAGCTTATCTCCATACCGTTGTTTCTGGATAAAGAGATACTGGCGGACATGATTGATTTCATCAGACAGACAAATCAAATCTTTACCTTGATTGAGCGCCAAGCGGAAATAGGTTGCCAAAGACTTGGTCACCTGAACCACTCGCTGACTATCCTGAAATTCAGCCATCCAGATGATGGTGTCCAAGGTGTTATAGAGGAAATGTGGGTTAATCTGACTTGATAGGGCTTGAAGTTGGTACTGACGGGTCGTTTCTTCCTGCCTGCGAATATCTGCCATCAGCTGATCAACCTGATCCAACATGGCATTGAACTGACGAGACACTTCTCTCAGTTCATAGGCACCAGTTTCCCTGGCACGAAGATTCTGATTACCAGAAGCAATTTCCAGCATGGTTTCTCTCAAATCCTTCAAAGGAGCAATCCAGCGTTTAAGACTAAGCCACACCAAGCAGAGACAGACAAGAAGAGATGTGATACTAGCCCCAAGCAAGGTCCACAAGAGTTGATTCCGAACCTGGTCTAACTTCTCCAGCGAAGACACGCCAAGTACCGTCCAATCAGTTCCTGCAATCTTTTCCTGACTGACGTAGGATTTGTGGCTAGGAGTATAGCCCTGACCCGTCTCGATGTAGGGTTTCATAGCCTCCATTTCGCTAGACGAACTATAAACTGTGTGTTGAGGATGGTAAACAAATTCATGGTTTTCATTGATGATAAAGGCAAAGCCCTGCTGCCCCAACTGGAGTTGATTGAGATAGGCTTCCAGAGTTTCGTAGGAAATATCCAAACGAAGCACGCCCAGATTGGCTCCCTTTGCATCAACAAGTTCCTGAGTGACAGAAATGACCCACTGACTATCTGATTTACGAGCTGGTGTCAAAACTGGCTTAGACCCCTGATGAATAGCCTTTTGGTACCAATCCTCAGCCATCATATCAGAAGAAGTTTTCATCTGCACACTATCATCTGTAGAAATGATTTGACCGGATTTGGTCACCAGCACAACAGTTTTCAAGTCCTGATCTGCCTTTAAGATGGTCAAAAACAGATCTCGAATTCCCTTGATCTTGTCTTGACTGGGATTCTCAGCATAGTCTAACACATCCGTCTGCTGGGTCAAACTGGTCGAGGTGGTTTCTAATTTTTTGATATAAGACTGGATAAAGTGGCTAGTTTGGCTGATAGTCGTCTGGCTATTGCCCTCAATGCTAGCCTCAATGGCTGATGAACTAGATTGATAGTAGAAAGTTCCAACCAGAGCTAGGAGAACGAGAAAGACCAGAAAGATGGAAATAACCATTCTAACTAAAAGAGAAGAACGCTTCATCGGCCTTCTCCCTTCTTAAACTGACGAGGTGTCACACCTGCAATCTGTTTAAAACGTTGGGTAAAGTAGTTCATATCTTCAAAACCAACCTTCTCTGCTATCTCGTAAATCTTCAGATCTGTAGTTAAAAGCAAGAGCTTGGCTTGTTTGACACGTTCTCGCACCAAATAATCCTGAAAAGGCAGACCCAACTCTTTCTTAATCAAGGAACTCAGATAAGTCGGGCTAAATCCCAAGTCACTGGCTAAAGACTTTAAACTAAACTGACTATCAGCTAGATGAGACTGGATTTTCTGGGCCATGTTTCCTTCAAACTTGTCAGTCAATAAATCTTGTAACTGCTCTTCTTTCTCTTCCTTGTCCAACTTTTGTTTGATTTTCCCCAACATTTCCTCAATATCCTGACGAGAAAAGGGTTTGAGCAGGTAGTCATCCACACCGAGTTTGACAGCAGATAAGGCATAATCAAAATCATCGTATCCTGTCAAAAAAACTAGATGAACCTGAGGATAGGTTTCTCGAACCAGACTGGCCAACTGGATGCCATTTAGCTGAGGCATGTTGATATCGGTTAAAATAATGTCTGGCACCTGCTTTTGTATCAATTCCCAAGCCTGCCTTCCATTTTCAGCCTGACCGATGATTTCCATATCGTAGGCTGCTACATTGACCAGCTTGGTCAAGCCTTGTCTTACCAGATATTCATCTTCTACGATTAAGATTGTATAGGTCATGCTTCTCTCCTTTGTCACTTACTAGTATCAGTATAGCAAAATTCTCCTCTAACTGCTTAGGAAAGACTTCTTAATCAACATAATCTAGTAAATAAGCATAGCCTTTTTCTTCCATTTGGTCTTTGGGAATAAAGCGGATAGAAAGACTATTGATACAGTAGCGCAAGCCACCTTTGTCCTGTGGACCGTCCGTAAAGACATGCCCAAGGTGAGAATCTCCAACTCGGCTTCTCACTTCCATGCGCGTCATATTGTAGGACTTATCTTCCTTGTAGGTGGCAACATCTGGGCTGATGGGCTGGGTGAAACTAGGCCAGCCGCAACCAGACTCAAACTTGTCCTTTGATGAAAAGAGAGGTTCGCCAGTTGCTACATCCACATAGATACCAGATTCAAATTTATCCCAGTAGCGGTTTGAAAAAGCTCGCTCTGTTTGATTTTTCTGGGTAACTGCATACTCCTCAGGCGACAAGGTCTTTTTCAATTCTTCATCACTTGGTTTTGGGTATTTGCTGGCATCGATGACAGGGTAGGCAGCCTGATTGACATTGATATGGCAGTAGCCATTTGGATTTTTCTTGAGATAGTCTTGATGGTAATCCTCTGCCACTACGAAATTCTGCAGACTCTCCTTTTCAACTGCTAGAGGTTGATCGTATTTCTTAGCCACCTCATCAAAGACTTGGTTGATTACCTCCAAATCCTTGTCATCTGTGTAATATACACCGGTACGGTACTGGGTCCCCACATCATTTCCTTGTTTATTTTTGCTGGTTGGATTGATAATGCGGAAGTAATGAAGCAGGATTTCCTTGAGAGAAATTTGATTAGCATCATAGGTGACATGTACAGTCTCCGCATGACCTGTTTGGTTGATCAATTCGTACTTGGTTGTTTCCCCTCTACCGTTTGCATAGCCTGAAACGGCATCTGTCACTCCGGGAACGCGGGAGAAGTATTCCTCCACTCCCCAGAAACAACCTCCAGCTAGATAAATTTCGTGCAAGTCTGCGTCTTTACTAATTTCTGTTTTTTTCACTGTTTTTCCTCCTTGGCTAACTGCCGCTTTCTCAATTTGCGAGGCATCTGTCTGCCCTGCATTTCGCATCAATAGAAAATAGAAACCGGTTATGGCTAGGAAAAATACTCCTATCAACAAGATGATTTTTAGCTTATCATTCATAGGACACCTCCTAGGCTAATTCTTTCAAAGTTTGCAAAATCGCATCTTTTTCCATAAAACCTGGTTGCGTTTTGACCAATTTTCCTTCACCATCTATAAAGGCTTGAGTGGGGTAAGAACGAACACCATAACTTTCCAAGAGTTTACCTGATGGGTCAACTAGGACTGGGAAATTTTTATAATCCAATCCCTTATACCAATTCTTAAAGTCCGCTTCAGATTGCTCTCCCTTGTGTCCTGGTGACACTACTGTCAAGACCACATAGTCGTCCCCAGCATCCTTAGCAATTTCATCCGTATCTGGAAGACTGGCTAGACAGATGGAACACCAAGAAGCCCAGAATTTGAGATAGACTTTCTTGCCCTTGTAATCAGATAAGCGGTAGGTCTTGCCATCTACTCCAGTTAGCTCAAAATCAGCCACCTCTTTCCCTTTAGCCGTGCTTGTTTTACTAGCTGTCTGCTCCATCTTCATCTCATCTTTCATTTGGTGTTCACTGGTCATGGACTTGCCTGAACAAGCCGTCAAACAAAGGAGCGAACCTGCTCCAAGAACACATGTTTGCCATTTTTTCATACTGATATTCCTTTCCATTTTTATTCAAATAATTGACTTAAAATTGAAGCATTTCCAAATAGAACCAAGAGTCCCATCACAATAATGAGAAAACCACCCACTTTTTTGAGGATTCCGAGATAGGGATGAAGTTTTCGGAAATGTTTCAAAACATAACTAGAGGCTAGAGCTAGAAGCAAGAATGGTAGCGCCAAGCCCAACGTGTACACCAACATGAGACCCGCTCCCTGCCAAGCACCTGAGCCACCTGAAGCCGCCAAGGCTAAAACAGAGCCAAGAACCGGTCCCACACAAGGCGTCCAAGCAAAACTAAAGGTCAAACCCAATAAAAATGCCTGACTATAGCCCTTACCATTTTGCTCCTGTCCTTGCAGTTGTAACCTCTTTTCCTTATAAAGCCCCTTAAAGTGTAGAATCTCCATCTGGTGCAAGCCTAAGAGAATGATAACCGCACCCGTCACATATTGGAACCAAGAAGCATAAAGCAAGTCGCCTAAAAAACCAGCTCCATAGCCCAACAAAATAAAGATAAAGGAAATTCCTGCTATAAAGGCCAGCGTTCGCAATAAACTAACAACTGAGATAGAAAATTTGTTGCTAGAAGCCTGATCACCATCCTTATCATCTAGTAGTACCCCTGCATAGACTGGTAACAAGGGTAAGATACAAGGAGAAAAGAAAGATAGAATTCCAGCAAGAAAAACACTTAGAAAAAAGAAAATATGACCCATAAAGTTCCTCCTATCATTTTATTGATAGATTTATTATACTCCTTCCATTTTCGAAAAAACAGGGACAATGATAGGGAAAAATAGGAATTTAATCAGATAATTTAGAAATCTTAGACAAAAACTATACAAAAACTGCCAAAGCACAAAAGCGCATAGTATCAAGGTTCTATAAAGCCTCGATACTATGCGTTTTTGTAATAGATAAATAGTTAGTCTTTTCTAAAGCTCGGATCTTTCAAACTCTGTATACTGGCATTGATCACCGCGCCTAGGATAACAATTTTAGCAATCAAGATAAACCAAAACATCATAACAACAAGAAGAACGGAACCTAAAATTCGGACGTCCACTAAATGATGGACATAGTAATTGAGATAACTAGAGAACAGAGTTAGTAAACCTAGAATCACTAAGAGAACAAAGGCACTTCCTGGTAGGGTATAGCTAATTTTCCTGTTAGATAGATTGGGAAGAAAATAATAAAGCATAACCAAGATAGCAAAGAGGAGGGCGTAAGTCAGAGGACCTGCCAACCCTTGTAAAGCCTGATAGATAATGCCATCTTTTGTCCAATAATGAGCAAGTAAATCCAAAATCATCTGCCCAAATAAGCTCAAAAACAAGGCAAACGCAAAGAGGAGCTGCAATCCAAAACTGACTAGGAGACTCACCATCTGATGGGAAATAAGTCCACGACTCTTTTCGACGCCATAAGCCTTGTTAAAAGCTTTTTGCAAGAAATTCATAGATTTTGAAAAACTCCATAGAGCCGATAAGACAGAAAAACTCAATAAACCTGTTGAAGGTTGCGTCAAGACTTCTCTGGCTATTTTTTCCACACCTTCATAGAGGCTTGGGGGCAGGACGTCTTTCATAAAGCCCAGAAATTCTCCCACAGGAATCTGAAAATAAGGCAGGATATTGACCACCACCAAAAGCAGGGGAAAAATCGAAATCAACCAATAGTAGGCTACCGCGACACTGGTCAACTCACTATCTGATGCTTGATAATAATGCAAAAAAGCTTTTACTAAAGGCTTGTCTGTCAGCTCTTTCCAGCATTTTTTCATGTCACACTCCTTCACTTACAATCTTATACTCAATGAAAATCAAATAGCAAACTAGGAAGCTAGCCGCAGGTTGCTCAAAGCCCTGCTTTGAGGTTGTAGATGAAACTGACGAAGTCAGTCACATATATAATCCAAGGCGACGCTGACGTGGTTTGAAGAGATTTTCGAAGAGTATTAACTAATTTCTTCTTACCAATTCCACCATATCATAAGGCAGGGTATTGGCGGCTTCCTTCAGAGAATAGTTCTCTAAGTTATTGACATTTTGTCGTAATTTCTTGGCATACTTGGTCGTAATCAATCGTTTCTCTTCATATTCAAAAATCAACTTGCGCTCCAAATAATAGCCCCTCAGCATCTCATCAATATTATTAGGTTTGATACGTGTAATAACCCGTTCGACAAAGGCACCACTGCTGATAATAGCTGTTTCACGAAGACGAGACTCCTGCATAAAACTAATCAAAGAGCGTCTATAGACTCCCTTCAGGTTTTCCAAACTTTCAATAATCATCTCTGTATTGGCAAGATAGAGCTCTGCAATTTGGTCATAATCAAGAGCACGGAGACGGCTTTTCTCCTTGTCCTTCCAGCTACGAAAGGTCTTTCCGAGAGTAAAAACTTCATGAAGGAGAAAACGTAAAATCCGCAAGGAAACAAGGAAATAATAGGTCAATCGTGACGCAAACTTACGATTGATACTTTGTTCCATGTTTTTCAAATATCGTTGGTAAACTCGATAGGCACGCTCACTCATCTTGTCCTCTTCGTAAGCCTGTTCTAAACCATCACTTTCAATACTGAGGATGAGAAGTTTCAAGGCCTCCCAGTCTTCTTGAGCTCCCTTATTTTCTTGACTTAGGATGAGATTTTCAATACGTCCATAATAATTGTCAATAGCCGCATAGAGAGGGAGCTTATTTCTGGTATCTTCCAACTCTTTTTCCAACTCTAGTGTCACTTCATTCAAAATGCCAATATGCATGAGATAATCCTTGCTTTCTTCCTGTTCATCAGAAAGATGAGGCAAGACCAAGAGACCTGTTAAAAAGCTGACAAGCGTCACACCTGCGACAAGGAAAAGTAAGAGAGGATACTCCTGCTCTAAATTACTTGGTATCAAGAGAATCGTAGCAATCGACACCGTTCCCTTAACACCTGAGAAGGTCAAGAGAAGCATATCCTTCATATACTTATTTAGCTTTTTCTTGAGGCGTCTAGTCCTATAGGCATAATAGCCATAGATCATGACAAAACGAATAGCAAAGAGGACAAAGGTAAGAGCGACAAGAGATCCCAATAAAAGTAAGGGATTATAGATTGGATTGGTCAAGATAGGCTCTGCTATCATTTCCAGCTCCATCCCTAAAATCACAAAGACAGAACCGTTGAGCATAAAGTTGACTGTATGCCAGACCGTCTCAGTCACCGTATCCACTTGGGCTTCGAGAAGCGTAATTTTCTTAAAACGGCTTGCCTTTAAAATCCCAGCAACCACCACGGCAATAATCCCTGAAACGTGTACCTCTTCTGCCAGAAAGAAGGTCACAAGAGGCAAACTCAATTCCAGAAGGAGTTCACTGGCAATATCTGTTGCTCTCACACTTAGCAAGAAGCTATGGAGGAACCGGTTGGTCATGGCTGTTAAAAAACCGATCAAAAAACCGCCTAGGATTGAAAAGATGAGCGAACTACTCGCTTGCCCAAGGGAAAAGACTCCAGTTGTCCAGGCTGTCAAAGCCACCTGAAAGGCAACCAAGCCAGAAGCATCATTCAAGAGTCCTTCACCCTTAAGGATATTGGACACGCGCTTTGGAAAGCTAAACCGCTCCGAAAGAGAGGCAAAGGCCACCAAGTCCGTAGGCCCAAGGGCCGCCCCAACAGCCAAACAAGCTGCCAAAGGAAGGCTGAGCCAAAGAAGATGGGCCAAGCCACCCAAACTCAGGGTCGAGATAAAAATCACTGGAAATATGAGATAAACAATGATTCGCCAGTGTTTTAAAATAGCCGTAATATCTGCTTCCTCCGACTCTCGGAAAAGCAAGGGTCCGATAACCAGGGCCAAAAACAACTCCGTATTGAGGTGAAAGTCGGTATTGGGTAAAAAGAGACCAATCACGATTCCCAAAAGAATCTGCACCAAAGGGAGAGGCAAAAAAGGCAGGAGCTTATTGGTTGTACTTGAGACAATCAAGACCAGTAAGAATAGGATAAGGTAAATCAGTAATTCCACGTAATTCCTCCTTAATCTTTTTTACAACAGGATTCAAATATCTCCTTCTGCTCTTTGATTTTTTGGTCAATCTTGGAACAATCTTTGTGCTCAATTTTTCTCTGGCACCGTTCCATTTCAAGAGCAACTAATTTTTTCTTGATTTTAAGCATTTTTTTGCTCATATGCGCTTGGTCTAACACACCTACTGCTCGTTCGTGGTGGGTTGATTCAACAAAATTCTGGCGCATGGCATCCAGCTTTTCACGTAGGTATTGTTTATCCATGTCTATATCTCTCTAATTTTTCAATCATCACTAAAAATGGTGGGTTGTTGACTTGGTTTAAAGTTCGGTAAATGGCAGCTGTGTACTCTTGTTGGTTTAACTGGCTGACAAAATCCAAGACAGCATCCCTCTCGAGGTCGCCTCCATCATGACCATAGTAGATCATAATGGCAATCCGTCCACCTTTGACAAGCAAATGACACAGCTTTTCTAATGCTTCAATAGTCGTCTGAGGTTGGGTAATGACTGACTTATCAGCTGATGGCAAATAGCCCAGATTAAAAATCCCTGCCTTGGCTTCTGTCACAAACTGGTCCAGTGTCTCGTGACCTTGCAAGATTAACTGAGCATTTGTCAGGCTAGCCTGGTCCAAACGCTCTTGCGTCTTTTCCAAGGCTTGCTCCTGAATATCAAAAGCATATACTTTCTGGGCTAGCTTGGCTAGAAAAAGCGTGTCATGACCATTTCCCATAGTCGCATCCACTACGATATCCTCTTTTGTCACTACCTCAGCCAAAAAATCATGTGCCATCTCAAGTGGTCTTTTCATTTTCAAACTCCTGTTTTACAGCCTTGCATCCTTGAACACTTCCGCGACGTCTCATCTCCATCTCAATGCTGTTGAGGACTTCCCATTTATTGAGGCTCCACATAGGACCAATCAGCATATCTCTAGGTGCATCTCCCGTGATTCGATGGATGACGATATGCTTGGGTATGATTTCCAGTTGATCACAAATGACCTTGACATACTCGTCCTGACTCATCAGTTGCAAACGTCCCTCGTGGTAATCTCGTTGCATACGCGTATTGGTCATCAGGTGAAGCAAATGCAGTTTAATCCCTTGAATATCGTTATCCGTAACACAGCGACGAACATTTTCAATCATCATCTCATGGGTTTCACCAGGCAAACCATTGATCAAATGGGAAACAATCTCAATCTTTGGATACTTTCTCAAACGCTTGACCGTTTCCACGTACAACTCATAGGAGTGGGCACGGTTAATCAGGTCAGAGGTTGTTTCATAAGTAGTCTGCAAGCCCAATTCAACCGTCACATGCATGCGCTCCGATAACTCAGCCAAATATTCGATGGTTTCGTCTGGTAAACAGTCTGGGCGCGTTCCGATATTGATGCCTACCACACCTGGCTCATTGATCGCCTGCTCATAGCGCTCTCGGATGACTTCCACCTTTTCATGGGTGTTGGTAAAATTTTGAAAATAAACCAGATACTTCTGCACATCCGGCCACTTACGGTGCATAAAGTCAATTTCCTTATAAAATTGCTCACGGATAGGCGCATCTGGTGCTACGATAGCATCTCCAGAACCTGAAACCGTACAAAAAGTACAGCCTCCATGAGCCACAGTCCCATCACGATTGGGACAGTCAAATCCCGCATCAATAGGGACTTTAAAGGTCTTTTCTCCAAAGAGTTTTCGATAATAATCATTCAAGGTATTATAAGATTTCATAACTTTCATTATAACAAAAAACACCCACAATCTCAAAAGCCTGACTTTCCTATAAATTCCTCTGTTTCTCGTTTCCATTAGCCTTTTTTTATGATACAATATGGATATGATTTTAATGAAATTAGCATCTATTTTATTATTGATACTGACCTTAGTCGTCTGCATTATCATAACCAAACTTTTTAGATTAAAAAAACTAGGACGAAACTTTGCGGATTTGGCTTTTCCAGTCTTGGTATTTGAATATTACCTGATCACAGCTAAAACTTTTACCCATAATTTCCTCCCTAGACTGGGTCTAGCCCTCTCAGTCCTAGCCATTATTCTCGTTTTTTTCTTCCTTTTGAAAAAACGTAGCTTTTACTATCCTAAATTCATCAAATTCTTCTGGCGTGCAGGATTCTTATTAACCCTTTTCATGTATATCGAGATGATTGTTGAATTGATGGCTCAGAAATAAAAAATGAAATCGAAAACACCTCAATCAAACTAAATACAGTGATTGAAGTGTTTTTTCTTTATATCTTTTTTAATAATTCTTATTTACTTTCTTTATCAGGAAAGATAAATCCAATACCAATGCAAGCCAGCACACCTGCTCCAATTACCAAGCCACTTGAAATTGGCAAAAGATCCAAAATTGCATTTGCGATGATAAAGGCAATAATGAAACACATCAGACTAGCCTTGTAATCCTTTTTCAAAAGATTCTCTAGTGCAAAATAGAGGAACAAGCCTATCGGAATCAGTGACCAGAGGTTGACATCCAAACTTGGCCAGCCAACAGAGCCAAAATACACTACTGTCGCTGCTGCTACTAAAAATACAATCCCTAATAATTTTTTCATTTGTTTATCTCCGATTTCTTTTTTAGGAACTTGAGTTATCTGATATTGATGCCTCACGTCCCTTACAAAAAGCATTATAGCAGAGGTTGGTTTCAAGAACAAGCTCTTTTGTCTATCTGGTCTTTATCTCGGTCTAAATGGTTGAATAATAGCGATAAAATAAGGAAGCAGGTGAAAAACTTCCTTCCAAATAAAAAGGAATTAAGCAACCAAACGCTACTTAATTCCTTGAAATTATCTCATCACCTCTATTAGCCTTTAAATTTTGATAGACTCTATTTTCTAATCAATGTGACCAATATTGTCAATACTAACCCTTTCAATCAATTCATTAGTTGTCGAAACTAAGTCTATTAATAAATCCAAAAAGAGTATCAATAGTAAAGTAAACTAAATAATTGAGTTATAAATGGCTATTTTCACAAAACTGTTTCATCATCACACTATCTCAGTACATAAACCATTTTTTCATCTATAGCTTTTGTCTTCATCTTAATCTTTTTTCTTTAATCCAAGAAATGTGCCTACGGTAAACAGTATTCCAGCAACGAATAATGTAAAGACTCCGCTAACTGTTCCGGTTTTTGGTGACTTATTAAGATTGTTAGTAGTTAATTTGCTATCGATATTGGTGTCTTTATTGGCTATGTTCTCTGGTTCATTAGGATAAACTTCAGTCTTATTTTCAAAGTTTTTATCATTTCTACCAGGAACTGTAGCTTTGACATCCTTAGTTAAATCAGATCTTTGACTTTCATCTAATTGACTATAATTTACTTGTACAGGAACTGTAGCTGTGACACCCTCAGTTGAATCAGATTTGTGTGAATGATTTTCTCTTTGGAAATCCTCTTTTCTGTGACTTTCATCTAATTGATTATGATTTACTTGTACAGGAACTGTAGCTTTGACACCTTCAGTTGAATCAGATTTATGGGAATGATTTTCCCTTTGTAAATCCTCTTTTCTGTGACTTTCATCTAATTGATTATGATTTACTTGCACCTTATTTTTCTTTTTGGATACATCAAAAGTAGGTTTATTTTCTTCCTCCTTTTTCTCCTCTATTTTCTTGAATACAGGTTTTATAAAGGTATCTTTTGATAAATTAAGAACATAGCCAGCATCTTTTTTCCCTTCGAAACCAGCAATTTCCCAACCATCAAATTGATAGCCTTTTTCTAATTTACCCTTATAGACAGGTAAAATGAAATCTTCTTCCGACACTATCTTAGAACTCATTTCTTTTCCATTTTGCATGGTCACAGTTACCGTATGAGGTTTTAGTTCTCTTACCTCTCCCGTATCTTTGTTTAAAATGAATTCTTTTACAGTTGTATTTCTTGCAAAATCTTTTACAAGAATCTTAATGTTTAGTGTCTTATCTGTTAGTTGTTTAATATCATCAAATGATGTGTATTCTTTTCCATTTACATAAATATGTTTGTCTTGAATCTCACCATTGAATCCATTATCTCTTTTATCATTGATATTAAAGACTACAGATTTTCCGTTAGCATATTCGATACTTGTATTTCCCTTGGGATCAATGTTTACTTCTGGTTTAACATTATCATATAAAAATTGATAGTGTACTCCAACCGCTTTCGCATTCAAATTGCTATAGCCAGTTTGAAGATAAACATTTCCATCCATATCTGTTACCTTATCTGGAAATCCGTTTGCTTTATAATCTTTCATCCCCCAGTCCATGATGTCACCGTCTTTAACATTAAGCTTAACGTTAAAATCTCTAGTGTTATCAATGTGTAAATCTCCGTAGATTAAATAATTATCTACAACCGATTCATTAACTCTCAATTCCCAGTTAAAACCACCCTTATCAGAAATCTTACCTCTTAAATAAAATTCTGGATTTCGTACATAAATTTTATTAGATTTAGATGGATTAAAGTAGTTCTTATCCATTGAAAGGTTTACTGGTTTGGTATCAATAAATAACATGGAGCCATCTTCTTTTATAGCTTCTACATTAGAATATTCCTCCCCATGATACTCTTTATTATCCTTACCAAATAATACAAGTTTAGAAGGATCTGTTACAAGATTTCCGTCTTTATCGATTGCCTCCCCTTTATCGTTCATTTTAAATGTAAACACTTGATACCTTACAATGTTAAAGCCGTCCAAAGCCGACATTAATACAGCTTGAGTACTTCTTCCATCTTCAACATTTCTACTGTCAGAATAAATTATTTTTTCTGAAAGGGCTCTTAGATTAGGATTGGAATTTTGTATTTTTGCTATATCTTCCTTGCTATAGACTCCATTTCCTTCTAACATATCCGTTTTTCCAGGATTATAGGTAGTCACTTTTAGTGCATAGCCTTTTCTCAGAATGATATTATCCTTTAATAGATATTGTTGTTTTTCTGAATCAGAATAGATTTTACCAGATTCCATTTCAGTTAAATTATTTGGTTTGTTCTTTGAAAGATCACCTTCTCCTAATTCTATTACATTCCCATAACTTGATGCATAGGGATATTCTGTTTTAGTTTCCCTATTTTTTTCAGGCATTCTAATTTTAGTTTTAGCTTTTGTTTTACCCTTATCTTTTACAAGGATATTCATATCTCCTGCAAAAGCTAATCCATCCACAATATCATTAATATTAGCGTATAAATCAAATGTCATCGTTTTTGAATTGGAATCATACTTGGTCGCTTTGATTTCTATATATTTATAGGTATTTCCATAATATACCTTGGCATTTTTAGACACATTACGTATCTTTCCAAGAATTTCAAAGTGTCCATCTTTAGACGGGCTTAGAACACCATAAATTTTTGATTTGATTTCGTCAAGTTTTTCAGTTTCATATTCTAAGGCGCTACCATCGTCATAGGCAGCTATATTTCCTTTATCGTCATATCGATAATCAAGTTCTACTGTTCTTGTACCACCATTTACAAAGTCCTCTTCTTCCCTATATTTCTTTTTAATGAGTTTCTTTAGGTCTTTATTTTCAAAGTTTCTAATTGTTGAAATAGTTTTATTTATTTCAAGGCTAGCTTCTCCCTCAACTGAACTTTCTTCATCTGGTTTTGAATCTTCATCCTTAGCTTGATTATTATTGGTATTTTCCTCTGAGCTCTTTGCATTTTTGAGTTTATCTTCAGAAATTTCACCAAGTTTTTCATATTTAGAAGCATCTTTGTCAGGATCTACTAGGTAATAAGAAATCATCCCCTTTTCATCAGCATGATCAGCAAATTTAATTCTATGAATCTTTGTGAAATTACTAGAGCCATCTAATGCAATGACTTCAATGATTTTTCCTCTTAAATCTCCTGCTCCGCTAATTTCGTAGATAGTATTTCCATCTTTATCAAGCTTCCTATTTCTTCCCTCGCCCTCTCCGGCGTAAGTTACATCAAGATTTTTCTCAACATCTCCATACTCATCGACAAGAGCTGCACCTGCATACCATACTTCGTTGGCTACTTCTTCAAATTTCTCAGGATGTTCTTTTTGGTCTCTAGCAAACAAGGTTTCGTGTTTGTACTCATCCTTTACCTTGTGGTAGGTATCTTTTGCAATCAATTTAATTTTATCTGGATTAGAAAAATCAATTGAAATAATTCTTGGAGCTGTATTATCAATTTTTACTGGTATATAAGAAACCTGCCATGGATAATCCTTGGTTAATCTATATTTGAATTTATAGAAATATTGACCTTCCGCAATCGGTTCAAATTGACCTCTTATCCTAGTAGCAGGATCTTGATTATCCTTACTTTCTGGTGCATTTTCTTCTCTACCTCTAGGATTATAGATGAGTCCATCCCACTTCAAGTCACCCCAAACTTTTAGTTTAGATGATTTGATTCCCTTTGCATCATTGCTTTTAGAATTTAAAATTCCTCTAATAAAGTGTTCTCTCGAAATGACTTTTAAGTCTCTTTGATTTTCTCCCTCTTTATTTATATTTACTATTGAAATCAATCCTTCTTCTGCACTTCTTAATACAAGTGGAGAAGGTGTTAATCCTCTTTCTAGTGAAACACTTTGTGGTTCTCCCTTTGAGTCAAGTGGATATACCCTAGCAACATTAGATCCACTAGTGGATTCTGCATGAATACCTTGGTTGTTAAAGGCAAATAAGTCTGGGTCTTGGTCTAGTGATGTAATATTTTTATCTTTTCTGTTTTGAATAATAGCTGCTGGATTAAATTTATCTATACCATGTTCTCCACCAATACCCTTGTTCAAGGTTCCAGGAATTTTCGGTTTACCATCATCATCATAACCTCCCATTGTTTTTGATTTTGATCCTTCTTCCCAAGCCCATTTATCAAGGATTGGTTCGTGGTTCCAATTTCCAGCAAAGCCCATTAGAGGCATTGATAAAGAAGGTTGGAAGTTTATTTTCTTCCCGTTAGAGTTTAGAGCTTCCATTTCTTCCACTGACTCAAAATGAATAAATGATTCTACAAATTTATTTTTGTCTTTAGCCTCTCCAACATTTATAACCGCATTCAAATCAAAGCTAGAATTTGCGCCTATAGTGAAAGTATCATGCTCAAATGTGATATTTGCTCCTTTGATTTTTTCTGGATGGATTTCTGGAACAATTTGCTTCCCATCTGGAGATTTTTCATCTTTATATGTTTCATCCAGTTTTAATCTGTCAGTTAGAGAATCTGTAGTTATCGCTGATGCTGAAACTTTAAAGGTTAAAGGTCTGTCTGATGTATTGTGAAGCTTAACTGTAAAATATTTTTCTTCTCCTTTTATTTCTTTAAGAGAAATAGAACCATAAGAGTTTACCAAACCTTTAGAATCCTTGTTTTTGAAAGTCGCTACAACTTCATTTCTCAAAGCATTGGCAACATTAATTAGCCCTGCTCCCTGTTGTCTAGGTGATGCAAAGTATTGACTTTTTTCTTTCCAAGACGTTGCATCCATCATCGGTCGCGCAGTATTTTGTAGAGCAATTTTTGTAAGACTTGTAAGATCTATTTTGTCATCTCCCTCAAGATTTTTCAATACAGGTCTTTCAAGCATTTCCTTTAACTTCGGTCTAATCAAAACAGTAGAAGCTGCTACGATTGGAGTTGCCATACTAGTTCCTGACATATAGCCATAAGTTGATTTCCCATTAATGACATTGAGAGTAGATTTAATGTTTTTACCAGGTGCTGAAACATCGGGTTTTAAAAGTAAATCTATTCTTGGTCCCCAAGATGTGGATCCTGCTGGAACGATGACATCTTCTTTATACAATTCTTTGTCTGTGTCAGGTGCAAACTTAAAGTCAATCTCTTTTTCGTCACCTACATTCGGTTTGTTGGAATTAAAACTTTCCATATCAATTGGATAGTATTGCTCCAATTTATCTTTAAAATCTTCTTTATTATTTCTTTTGACTTCAGTTTTTTTATCAGGATTAATCATGTTCCATAGCTTTACACCATCATCTCCTGAAATTGAAAACACTTGACTTTTAGTACCTTCATCCGCTTCATATCCCATAGCTGGAAGCTCTGTCCAATTATCTCTATTGTAGTAATTGACAGTATTTACAACCATAATGGCGCGTGCTCCCTTATTCGTTGCTCTTTTAAAAGCATCTTTTAAATCCTTTGTATAAATTCGATCCATTACTGCAATTTTGCCTCTAAGATCCAAACCTATCAACTCTTGGTCTTGGCCTTTGCCTATATATACAAATTTCAATTTATCAGGAGCTTTTGAACCATCTTCATTTGTTGTGATTTTATTCTTATCGAAAAAGGCTCCTATATTTCTGTATTTAAAATTTTCTCCACCTATGTTAACTTTATCAAACTCAACTGTTTGATTTTTAGCAGATGCGACTGCTATCGCATCTTCATGTGCTGCAGTTCGTGTTACATTTCCAGTGTCGGTCATTTTCAGATGATTATTTGCTACTAAATCCCATGAAGAACTTGAAGCAGAAGTCGCATAGTTACCCGTAGCGACAACCATTGGAATGCCTGCTTTTCTTAATGCTCTAATAGCCTCCCAATATTTCTCACCTACAAGACCTGTTCCTGTAAAGCCAGATGATACCGAAACAACATCGACATTGTGTTTGATGGAATCTTCAATAGCATGAAACATTGTTTCATCCCCTGCAAACCCAGATCCTGCGTCAGAGTACATTTTATAAGAGAAGATCTGTGCATTAGGAGCAATTCCATCTATTCCATTAAAGTTCTTGATGTCTTTTTCAGTATCATTTCCCGCAAGAATCCCTGCAATATGCATTCCATGTGGATCAAAATAATCACTTCCATCATCAGCTTTTTCTACAGTTATTTTACCACCATTATAATAATTAAAAGCATGAGGAATCTTATCACTCAACCAGAAATTTTTATCAGTACCTTTTAAGTCTTCTTTTTTAAATCTCATTGAGTCTTTAGCATCATCATCAATCCTCATGGCCTTATGCCTATAATCTGTCCCGGTATCGATATTTGAAATGACCATACCTCTACCATCAAAATTTTTCCCAAATTGAGCATTAATGGCCTTTAGGTAATCGATAGCCTCCTCAACTCCAATTTCCTTTCGGGCATGATTCATCATGGGTTGGAGTTTTTGTGACCGTTCAACCGATGAAATACCTTCTATTAGTTTAATTTTATCCAGATTATCTGGAGTTGTTTCTATTGAAACACCATTAAAAATCGTATTATAGGTATATAAAACGTTTGTATCCTTAAGATTGGATAATTCCTTGATTGCTTTTTCTCCAGATTCTTTATCTTTAAATTCAGCAATATAGACAAGTTTATCCTCTTTTTTGGGACTTTCTGGGTCTTTACTTGCAGACGAGTTAGCTTTATCTTCTTGGGATTGATTGGAATCTTCTTTGATTGTTGCTTCTTCATTGCTAGTTTTGTTATCTATCACAGATTCTTTACTAACAACTTCTTTTTCCTCAATAACCGTTGTTTTCTTCTCTTCAGTATCCTTGGAAGTTTCTATATCATTATGAATATTTTCATGTTTTTCTTTATTTTCTGCTTCCTTATCTACTACTACTTTTTCTGTATCAGAGATAGTTAAAGCATCTTCAGAGCTAGATGTGTCTGCTAAGACTACCTCATTAGGGACATATGCTGCTAAAACAACTGCAGCTGTGGTTAATGACAATACTGTACTTTTTTTCATTTTAATTCCTTACATATTTATTTAAATTCCAATAGATAGTAAACTTTAACTTTGCTAGCCTTTGTTATAAAAAGTTTTACTAAGTATTATCTAGGAAATAGAGTAGTACATTTATATATAATTGTTAGCTCTCCATAAAAATAGTATATCATTTAAAAAATTTAAGTCAAGAAAAATTAACATGCATTAATTTTATTTTTAACGCATGTTAATAAATGATGCAAAAGTTTCGTACTTAACGGGGATACATTATAAGCACATTCATACCATCAAAAATAGTAGCAATCAAATTGAACCACTACCAAAATCACAAAGTCAAACATCATTGATGAAATATCAGCGCTATTAAACAATATAAATAACCGCTAAGAATAAGGCTTAACGGTTATTTATACATATCTATTTTTTCAAATCTTCAGTCATATGTTCACCTGTGACCTAGGCTTTACGAGTGCCTTGCTCTAGCAACTAATACTCAATGAAAATCAAAAAGCAAACTAGGAAACTAGCCGTAGGCTGCTCAAAACACTGTTTTGAGGTTGTAGATAAGACTGACGAAGTCAGCTCAAAACACTGTTTTGAGGTTGCAGATAAGACTGACGAAGTCAGTCACATATAAACGGCAAGGTGAAGCTGACTTTGTTTGAAGAGATTTTCGAAGAGTATGAATACTCACGTCCCTTACAAAAATCATTATAGCAGAGGTCAGTTTCAAGAACAAGTTCTTTTGCCTATCTGGTCTCTATACCGGTCTAAGTGGTCTGATTTTCTTTAAAAAGAAAAAGAAGCCCTAATGAGCTTCTTCACTTTGCCGATTGCAGGGATCGAACCTGTGACCTAGGCTTTACGAGTGCCTTGCTCTACCAACTGAGCTAAATCGGCGATTACAATTACAGTATAGCACTCTGAGAATAGATGTCAAGGAATTTTCATCTCTATTAGAAAAAGCCTGTCCTGAGACAAGGCTTTGAGTTTCTTCATCTTAGGACCCAGCACTTTCATAAGAATCCAAGCCCCTGTCCCATAGTTTCAAGGAAATAGTAAAGAAAACGAGGGAAATCAAAATCAAACCTCCGATGTTAAAGAGTACATCCTTGTCCTGCAAAAAATAGCTGGCAGGATAGTAGGCCGTAAAGGCAAAAGGCACGATAAAGCTAATCAACCAACGAAGAAGAGAATTGTAAATCGAAATCGGGTACTTGGCAAAATCATTAAACATATAGAAAATGTAAATCATGGCGCCTGACTGTTTGGTCCAAAAAGCGATACTAGCTGTCGCGATTTTCAAGGAAGTATAAATCAAGGTCGCAAATGGTATGCAGACTAGGAAAAGCAAGAATTTTGGAAGAGTCCAAGCAATGCTTGATACTGTTGTCGCTAGTAAAATTCCACCGACCAAGAGTTCACCCAAGGCATCAATCTGAAAGGTCTCAACCAAGATGTGAAAGAGAGGATTGATAGGACGAGTCAGATATTTGTCAAACTCTCCCTTTCTCACCAAGCGTTGTCCCAATGCCCAGAGATTATCAAAAAAGAGATGGTCCAAGCCCTTGGGAATCAAGGAAAAACCATAGATAAAGGCGATTTCTTGAAAAGTCCAACCTTCTAGGGATGGAATATGTTGAAAGATGACATTGAGAAACAAGAGATTCAATCCTTGAGTTAGAAAAACTCCCAGCACACCAACCACAAAATCCACCTTATATTCCATGATTTGCTTGATGTATTGTCTAATAAAAATCAGATGCATGCGTTGATATTTTTTCATACTAACCTCCCTGAATGGTAATGAATGACTGGACTCGTTTCCAAATCAACTGAGACAAGCCCACCATCACTAAGAGCCAGAAGAACTGCAAAGCGAGCACCTGAATCATCTGACTGGCATCGTATTTCCCAACGATAATCATGACTGGAGTGTAAATCAAGGATGAAAAAGGCAGGAAGGACAAAATATCTGAAACAACCTTTGGAAAGAAAGCCAAGGGAATCAAACTTCCAGACATAAAAGCCACTATGGAAGTCTTAAGTAGATTGGAACCCCATAGATTTTTAAACACAAAGGCAGAAAATCCAAAGCAGATATTAAAGAAAAAGTTGATTAGGTAAGCTAGCGTTAAGCTAAAGAGGTAAAGGACAGTTAATCCCAGCACTTCTACAATCCCTTGCCCAGATAAGATTTTCATCAAAACAATGACACTTAAAAATGGAAGGCCAACGCTAATAAAAATCAACCACTTGGACCCAAGCTCAGTAAAGAGATAAGAGGCCGCAAAATGCACTGGTCGTAACAAACGCATGATGATGGAACCATCCTTGACCTCCTCCCCAATCATAAAGGACGAATCTGATCTAGTCAGAAGATTTGTCACAAAACTCATGATGATGTAGAGGGTGATATCTGCCATACTAAAGCCCTGAATCAAAGACTCTTGCGAAGAATCAAAGACAGCCTTCCAGAGATAAAAGGCCACAAAAGCACCCATAACATCTCCGATCCGATAGAGAATAAAGTTGACTCGATAGGTAATCAATTCCTGAACACCTGCATTGATAAAGGGTTTATAACGTCTCCATAATTTGACCATCTTAGAGCTCCTTTCGATAGAAGCGACGGATAATATCCTCGATATCCGTATCCACCATCTTCAAATCGCGGATTTCAAAATCAGACAGGGTTTGCTTGATAATATCAGCTGACTGGTAGCGAGAACTATCAAATTCAATGTTGAGGCTATTCCCTTGTCTATCAATGGTCATATCAGACAGACCTTCATAGCGAGAGACGAGATGACTTTGACCTGGTAGCAGTTCAAAAGAGAGAGTCTTCATCTTACCAAAGGTTTCCTTAAGCTGGCTAACCGTTCCATCAAAAATCTCTTGGCCCTTATCAATCATAAAAATCCGATCACAAAGTTGCTCAATATCACTTAAGTCATGGGTGGTCAAGAGAATGGTCGTCTCTTCCTCCTGATTGATCTGAGTAATTGCCCGACGAATGTTATCTTTGACCGAAACGTCCAGACCGATGGTTGGCTCATCTAAAAAGAGAACCTTTGGATTGTGGAGCAAGGAAGCTGCAATATCCGCCCGCATCCGTTGCCCCAGTGAAAGAGTCCGCACGGGGTCCTTGATAAAATCCTTCAAATCCAAGACTTCATTTAAAAAATCCATTCTCTTATGAAAGAGCGAGTCTGGCACATCGTAAATCTCTTTCAAAACCGTGTAGGTCTCTTGCAGAGCCAAATCCCACCATAGCTGGGTTCTTTGCCCAAATACCACCCCAATATCCTTGACATAATCTTGGCGATTGTCTTGCGGAATTTTGCCGTTAATCCGACAAAAACCAGATGTCGGTTTCAAAATCCCTGTCAGCATTTTGATGGTTGTCGACTTCCCAGCACCATTGGCCCCGATAAAGCCTAAAATTTGTCCTTTTGGGACCTCAAAAGTCAAATCCTTGACCGCTTCAAAGGTCTGCTTTTCAGGATGAATGAAGGAGCGTAATGCCCCCTTCAAGCCCGGTTCCTTAACAGTCTTCACAAAATTTTTCTGAAGATGTTCCACTTCTATCATTGCCATATCTATCTCCCTATCGCAAGGAATAGCAACATTGTATTTTCCAATACAAGTATTCTAAATCCTTACTTTCTACACCTTCTACATTTTATTATTACAGAAAGCTTTATACCAACCTATTATAGTCCAATAAAAACTAGAATGCAAGCGTTTGCCTACAGATTATAAAATTAAAGATTTCTCTCTTAAAATCATACTTTTAATCAAAAATTCTGTTGATTAGAAATTGGTTTAAATCCCCCAATCAATTTGTCCATTTTTTATCTCATTTCACTATGCAATAAGTGAGACCGAAAAAGTCTTTAAAATTAAAAAACGCATAATATCAGGTCTTGAAAACTTGATACTATGCGTTTTATTGTGGCTTCATTTTATCCTGAAATGAAGTTTTTGCCCATCCTCATTAAGGACAATCTGTTCATTGCAAACAAATTATACCCATTAGAAAGATTAGTCTTCTTTTTTCTTGCGAGCAAGAAGTCCAAATCCACCTAGAACTCCAAGGAGTCCAAGTGCAGCTAGACTAGCGTTAGCTTCTGTACCTGTGTTAGGCAATTCTTTTTGACCATCAACATATTTAGGTGTTGCTGGCATTTGAGGTTTAGATGGCTGTTCAGGTATTGCTGGAGTTGCTGGCTCTACCGGTTGTGCTGGTTGAGTCGGTTCAACCGGTGTTGGAGTTGGCATCTCAACTTTACGGAAGATATGTCTGATATTTCCATTTGAATCTGTCACAGTCTTCACATATTCGTAACCTGGAATTGTTCCTGGTTCTTTAGAACCTGGCTCAGTTGGTTTCAATGGATTTCCATTCTCATCAGTCCAAGTAGTTGTATTTTGCTTACCTGGATTTGGTTGAGGAACAGGTGAAGGTGTTGGAGCTGGTGGTGTTACTTTTTCATAAACATGAACAGTATCTCCATTTGACAGTTTCTTAGTCTCTACGAAGCGGTAGCCTGGGATGTCTTTCTTATCGACTGTACCTGGCTCACTTGGATAGTTTGGAATCTCTTTGCCTTCTTTATCTTTGAAGAAGGTACTTACTTTTTCGTAGATGTGTTCGATATCTCCATTTGACAGTTTCTTAGTCTCTACGAAGCGGTAGCCTGGAATATCTTTCTTATCTACTGTACCTGGCTCACTTGGATAGTTTGGAATCTCGTTTCCGTCTTTATCTTTGAATGAAGTTGTTACTTTTTCGTAGATGTGTTCGATATCTCCGTTTGGAAGTTTCTTAGTCTCTACAAATTTATAACCTGGGATCGTTTTAGCTGGGATTTCTCCTTCTTCTGTTGATTTCACAGGGTTGTTGTCTTTATCAACAGTAATAAGATTGCCTTCCTTATCCTTGAATGTTGTTGTTACTTTTTCGTAGATGTGTTCGATATCTCCGTTTGGAAGTTTCTTAGTCTCTACAAATTTATAACCTGGGATCGTTTTAGCTGGGATTTCTCCTTTTTCTGTTGATTTCACAGGATTGTTGTCTTTATCAACAGTAATAAGATTGCCTTCCTTATCCTTGAATGTTGTTGTTACTTTTTCATAAATATGAGTTGTATTACCCTTGTTATCAACTTTAGTTTCAACAAATCTATAGCCCGGGAAGTCCTTCTTATCAACTTTGCCATCTTCTGTAGTACTTCCTGAAACAACATTCCCATCTGTGTCTTTAAACTCCGTTACAGGACGCACAGTTGGAGTATAAGTTTCAGAAACCACCTTACCATTGACGTCTTTCACTTGAACTGTTACTGGAGTTGCCTTTCCTACGAAATCTTTTTCTGGTGTAAATTCAACGACTCCATCCTTAAGTACATATGTTCCTTCTCCTGGAACTACAACTTCTTTCACTTCTTTACCAGTTTTATCAACTAATGTTAGAGTAGACTTATCAAGTTCAACTTTTTCATGACCTTTATTAAAGTTTACTGTTGTATTATCTTGATCTGGCGTATCAAATACTACAGGAGATGTTTGAATAGTTCCACGAGCTCCTTCAGTAACCGATGAAGCACCTGTTGGAGTTACAGCTGTTACCGTTGGAGTGTAGGTCGTTGTTGTAATTGTTCCGTTGGCATCCTTCACTTGAACTGTTACTGGAGTTGCCTTGCCTACAAAGCTTGAAAGAGGTTGGAAGGTGATGGTGTTGGTGTCTTTGTTTAGACTGTAGGTACCTTGATCTGCCACTGTGACAGTTGTAGTTTCTGCTCCATTGGCATCAAGAAGCGTTACCGTTCCTTTATCTAGCTCAACAGACTTCTCAACAGTTTCAACCATAGCACTACCTTTAGTAAAGTTCACAGTGCTAGCGTCTGTATCTGCAGTATCATACTTAATAGATGAAGTCTGGGCTTGTCCTTGCGGTCCAGTTGTCTCTGAAGCTTTAGAGCTTGGTGTTACTGGAATAACTGTTGGGGTGTAGGTAGCTTCTTTCGTAATGCTTGCAGTTTCATTCTTGGCATTTTTAACAGTCGCAGTTGCTTCAACTTTGATGGCATCTGGTGTCCCCTTATACGCACCATCTGGTTGGAAGGTTACTTTACCTGTCGTTGAATCAATTGTATACGTACCAACTGATTGAACAACTACAGATGTTTCATTTGTCGCTTGGCCTGTAGTTGGATCCACAAGTTTATAGCCTGTGATAGTCGTTGTTGCTTCTGCTCCATTTGACAAGGCAAAGGTTGGAGTTCCACTTTGAGTAGCCCCTTGAATACCAGTCGATGTTGCATTTTCAGATGTCATGGTCACATCTGTTACCGTTGGGGTGTACATTGACTTAGTTGTGATAATTGCTGTAGTCTTATCATCAGAAGTTAAAACCGCTGATTCAACAACTGTCACAGGAGTCGGTGTTCCTACATAAGATGGCACTGGTACAAAGGTTACCTGACCTTTATCGTCTACTGTGTAGGTTCCAACATTCTCTACCACTACCTTACCATCATTATCTGCACCTTCCAATGCATAAGTGCGTGCTGTGATATGACTAGTATCAGAAATAGTATAAGTCAGAGTTTTCCCTTCATCTGTTGATTTTTGGGCATGACCTTGGATGTTTGTCGTTGCAACATCATTTCCTGCAGAGGTTACAGGATTTACTGTTGGAGTATAGGTTGTTTCAGAGGTGATTGTCGCCTGCGACTTATCTGCAGTCTCTAATCTATAAGTAACTTTTACTCCTACACTTGTCTTATTGGCATCACTTGATACATAGCTAGCTACGGGAACAAAGGTTACTTTACCAGTTGTATCAATTGTATAAGTACCAACACCATCTACAGTTTTAGTAGTTGAATCGTTATCCAAAGTATAACTTGGAGTGACGGTAACACCCGTACCAGCTTCTGGAGCTGTGTAAATTGGCGTACCACTTTGAGTTGAACCTTGAGTTCCAGTAGACGTTGCAGGTTCAGCTGAAGCTTTAACAGGCGTGACGCTTGGAGTGTAGGTTGTTGTTGCTTCAGTTCCATTGGTATCAGTAATACTTACTGTTACAGGATGTGCTTTTCCAGTAAATGTAGCAAGAGGAGTGAAGGTAACAGCATTGGCTCCAGTTGCATCTTTAACAAGCTTATAAGTACCCTGATTCGCTACAGTAACGCTACCGTCACCATTAACAGTTCCATTTTCTGCACCTACTAGCTTCACAGATGTTTTATCTAGTTCGATTGATTTAGACTCACTATTTATAATCGCAGTTCCTTTGACGAAGTTTAGAGCATTCTCATCTTTATTAACTAGATTGTAAACGATGCTAGAAGTTTGAGTTTCGCCTTGAATTCCATTTGTCTTAGAAGATTCTGCGCTTGGTTTCACTCCAACAATCTTCGGAGTATAGGTTGTTGTTACTTCAGTTCCATTAGCATCAGCAATTTTCACTGTTACTGGAGTTACATTTCCTGTATAAGTGGCTACCGGAGTGAATTGAACATAAGACTTACCATCTTCTTTTACGATAGAGTATGTTCCTTGACCAGCTACCGATACTTTACCTTCACCATCAGCTCCTACTAGAGTCAGAGTAGCTTCATTTAAATCAACAGATTTTTCAGTTCCATTTACAGTCTCACTTCCTTTGCTAAAGTTCAAGGTGTTTACATTTTCATCTTTAGCATTGAGAACCACTTCAGATTTTTGAACAGCTCCCTGAATGCCTGTAGTTGAAGCTTCACTTGCAGTTGGAGTGACACCAACAATGTTTGGTGTGTATTCACCACGTTTATCGTCTTCTGGTTGCGTACCATTGTTATCTGAAACAACAACTTGGATAGGTTTTACTGCTCCAACATAAGCTTTATTGGTTGGCGTAAAGGTCACGAGACCTGTTGACTTGTCAATACCGAAGGTACCAATCTCATCACCAGCTTTAACAGTACCATTATCTGCTGCAGCGTAAGCTGGAGTTGTAGCGCCATCCGCTACTTCTGTACCTGCACTATCAAGAAGTTTATAGCTATCTGCCTTCAATGGGACTGTTTTTCTAGCTCCATTTACTTCTGCAGAACCTGGGGTAAAGGTTGGTTGACCTTTTTGAACTTCCCCTTGAATATCTGTTGAAGATACCTTCGTTCCCTCTGGTTTCACTCCAATAACAGTTGGTGTGTAATCTGCCTTAGATGTTAATGGATCAACTCCATTTACTGTTAAAGTCAAAGTTACCTTAGCTGGATTTGGGGTTCCAACAAATGTTGGATTAGGAGTAAAGGTTACCTCACCCGTATCCTTATCAATAGCATAAGTACCTACAGTAGCTCCTGTATTATCTGTAGCATTTGTTGATTCTAAGCTATAAACTTTTGTACCATTTGTGATAGAAGAAATCTTTGTTTTCTCTGCGTCATCAAAATTGAAGCTTGGACTTCCTTTTTGAACTGCTCCTTGAATGTCGCTAGTAGTTACAGGAGTTCCTTCAATACCAGCTTTAACAGTAATGGTGTAGGTTGTAGTCGCTGTGGAAGTGTTCACTCCGTGGTCAGTCCCAGCAGTCGTATCCCCTACATTTGTTCCATCAACCAAGTTTGTATTACTATCTACAGCATTGACAGTAACACGATACACACCAACTTTTGTCAATTTAAGAGATGTTTCAGTTGGATAGTTGGCTGCGTCTCCAGATGTAGTCGATGCAAACACAATGTTGCCATCTGGATCTGTAACAGTAATGCTTGTTACTTTTGTTTTATGACTTTCCTTGAATGCAGCCTCTGCGTTACTTTTAGCCAACTTATCATCTTCAGCATCGCTGACACTCACCTTAGCACCAGTAACTACCGCAGTATCAGCTGCAGGGCGGTCGATTAGGTTAACAGTTGTATTCAAGGTACTCTCGTAAGAAGTTGACCTAGCAGTTGGTTTCGAGTTGATGATCGTAGAAGTGCTGGTGTTTTCTGCCATAACTCCCTTAACAGTCCCAGTATAACCCGAACTAGTTTCAATTTCCCATGTGTCATCACCAGTCTTATTGGCTGTTATCTTAGATCCGTCACTTGCTGACCATTCCTCACTATTTTTATCATACTTAACAGTAATGTACATACCATTACCTGTAGCAGTGTTTTCTGTGTTATTCTTGTTATAAACTGTTTCAGTTAGAGTAACATCGTTAACAGCAGTCACTTTGTTCGCATTATTGTAGGTTCTGGTATATTCGTACAAGTCAAACTTCATGGAGCCATCTGTTTGGGCACGGGTTGAAACTTCCCGTTTGGTGATTGTGTAATTGCCACCAGTTAACTCTGTTCTCACCGTTGCATCAGAAGCTGCTAATTCATAACGACCTGATGTTGGATTGAGATTTGCTGTATATTTCGTACCGTTTGTTGCAGAGTTCAACTCCACCTTGGTTCTCATGAGATTAGCCGTAACATTTTCAGTTTTAGCATATACAGAAATCTTAGAAACTCCAGCTGTTGCCGTCGCTTCAGGTTTTACTGATAGAGAAAATTCATTCCCTACTGTTCCAACTTCATCCCCAGCAGAAACCGCGGTATTCGTTGTTCCCTCCTGTACAATCCACTTGCCAGCCTTATTTGTTTTTAAGATAGTCTTAGAGCCATCTGGTGTCGTAATTTCTGCATAGGTTGCCCCATCTGAAATCTCAACCGGTACGGTTGTATCATAAGTAGCTATGTTCTTTACCGTTACCTTAGGTGCGATGACAAAGGTCAACTCTCCACGACCTTCTTGTGTATCATAATTCCAACTGTAACTAGTTGCACGGTCTGTACGGTTGAAATCTTTCACGTAGGCAGTCACATGGTAAACACCTGCCTTTGTTGGTACTCCAGAGATAAGTCCCTTCCCATCATAGCCGACAGTTTTACCATCTTCAATAATAGGAGTAGTCCCTGCGTTTGGTTTATAAGTCAAACCAGGAATAGCGGTATCCACCGTTGACCCATTTGTTGAGATATTTCCTGAAATTCCAGAAATCCCATCGCTATATTCATGACGAACTGTGACACTATTACCATTAGCCAACGTGTAGGAAACATTGGCTCCTGTAGAGGCTATACGGGAACCTGACTCATCCTTGTAATGGATATCTACAGGTGCAATCTCTTCTCCGACCGTTCCCTTATGGACTGTATTATCACTTTCTATAGTAGGTGGCGTAGTATCTTGCCAACCAATCCAACCTCCACGGACGTTTCGATAAACTACACGCACAGTTGCATTGGTTTGAGTATTGGTATAAGTAATATAGGTTCGTGTATCGTATACCCCATTTGAAATACTCTTGTCAATAATCTTGCCCTCAATCGTATCAGAATCAGCATTGTAGGTTAATCCTTTAGGTAAATTCGTCGGTTCAACATTTGAGATAGTCCAACCAGCTGCCTTAGCATTATCTGTTAGGTCAAAACGTTCCTTGATTTTATCGATATAAACGCGATCTTGACCTTGTTCATAAGCATAGTGATAAATGTGGGTAGCTAGATACTCATATCCACCGTTAGCTTGGTATTTTGAATTGTTGCCACTCGAAATCCTCGAACCATCAATACGGAGTTTCCCTTTCCAAAATTCTGCCTCTGCTGCCAAGTCTTCTGCTTGTTCCTTGCTTAGAGGATAATCCATGCGTCCTTTATTGTTGACCCCCTGACCTGCGTTACCAGGATCACGATCTTCCCCTACACGTTGATTGGAATAAACAATAGTTTCTAAGGTGCTGATATCCCCACTTCTTCGGTCGGTAGAAACATCTCCCTGCTTTGCTGCAGTAGAAGTAAATGTATAAATATCTGCACCAGTATGATCCTCTTTTGTTGGAGCGCTAGCTTTAGCTGTGTAAGTCCCATCCCCATTTGGAGTTGAGATATAGTCGCTGGCTGTTAGCAGCTGACTTCCTTCTCTCATTTCTTGACCATTACGGCTATCACGACTACCTGAGTTTGAGCCTGTTACAAGGTTTACAAGGCTGTTGCGTACACGTTTTGCTTCTTGCACACGTTTTTCAAGTTCATCAGTCGTAATATTTGCATCTTCAAGGCTTGATGTTATCAGTTGAAGACTTGCTTTTGCCTTTTCTATCACCACAGAGTCCGTAGCCAATTTCTCTGCTTGTGGTAAGTAGCTAACAAGGTCTTCTTGCACTGTTGCCAACTCTGCCTTTGCATCTTCAGCTGTTTTTTCTTCAGCTAGACTTGCCTCAACCGGTTTTTCAGCTTCAGTTGCTGTTGAAGCAGCTGATATTGCTTTTTCCTTATTTTCCGATTCAGCTGGTGTTACTCCAAGAACTTTAGGCATGCTTGCAATAATCGAGACTTGTGAACGACTCGCTTTAGCAACTGTGTTCACTTCTGATTGGCTTGCATTTCCTTTGGCAAGAATTGCTTTCGCATCTGCCAGTACTTTCTCTGCATTTGCAATAGTAGATGCTGGAACTTTAGAACGAGCAATCTTAGATAATCCTAGTTCCAAGTCAGAGATTGTATCCTTAAGAATAGTCTTATCTGCAACTGTTTCTGTAGAGGAGCTAGTTGCCGCTGCTTCGGTATTCTCATCGCTAGCTTGGGATGAGGCAGTATCTTCACTAGCATCCCTAGTTAGGACTGGCTCTGCGTCATAAGTAGTGGGTTTAGATGAGTTAGAACCTTGATTAGCCCCCTCATCGCCTATGGTCGGTGTTGGAGTAGCTGTTGAAGATAGTTCATTAACTCCTTCTACTTCTGTTGCTGATACCGCACCAGTTCCAAGAAACATCAAACCAGCCGCAATCGCCACTGATGCTGCCCCAAAACTATACTTACGAATACCATACCGAAGGTATCTTTCAGTTCTAAAATCTTGTTGACCTCTCTTCATGAGATTCAACCTCCTTGATTTATTTTATTCGTGTTGTTTTAAAGCATTAGGGCAAATAAAAAGCCCCCCCCTTAAATTTTTTAGTAATATTAAGAGAAGAACATCTTAAAAAAGATTGCTATATGATTGTAAACACTTTAATTTATTATAACATTTAAATTTGTAGCATTCAAGTATTATAACTGGTAATTATTGAGAGTTTGAATGAGTGTTTTTTAATTTTATTAGACATCTTTCTATTTTTCATTAACGATGATCAATGCTTTAGTATAAAACCAATTTACATACGCTTAAAGAGTATTGTATTGAAACACGTGACTCTAAGAATAACAGCAGTAACTTAAATTTATACTCTTCGAAAATCTCTTCAAACCACGTCAGCTTCACCTTGCCGTACTCAAGTACAGCCTGCGGCTAGCTTCCTAGTTTGCTCTTTGATTTTCATTGAGTATTACCTTACAAGAAGATATTTTGAAATCAAAAAAAGTTGAGACATAGCGTCTTCAACTTTTTTACATTACTTTAACTACTGATTAAAGTGAGTTTACGTCAACTTTGATACCAACACCCTGAGTAGTTGTGATAGTCAAGTTTGTTACGTAAGTTCCTTTAGCTGTAGCTGGTTTTGCTTTTTGGATTGTTTCGTTGAAAGCTTTGAAGTTTTCAACCAATTTTTCAGCTTCAAATGATACTTTACCGATGATTGCTTGAACGTTACCTGCACGGTCAGCACGGTAAGTGATTTTACCACCTTTAGACTCTTCAACTGCTTTAGCAACATCCATCGTTACAGTACCAGTTTTAGGGTTTGGCATCAAGTTACGTGGTCCAAGGACACGTCCAAGACGTCCAACAAGAGCCATCATATCAGGTGTAGCGATAACTACGTCGAAGTCCAACCAACCGTCGTTGATTTTAGCAACAAGGTCATCTTCACCAACAAAGTCTGCACCAGCAGCTTTTGCTTCTTCAGCTTTTGCACCACGTGCGAAAACAAGAACGCGTGAAGTTTTACCAGTACCGTTTGGCAATACCATTGCTCCACGGATTTGTTGGTCAGCTTTTTTAACGTCGATGTTCAAGTTGTAAGCAACTTCTACAGTTGCGTCAAATTTTGCAAAGTTAGTTTCTTTTGCAAGTGCTACAGCTTCTTCTACGCTGTATGCTTTTGTGCTGTCGATTTTCTCAAGAGCAGCACGAAGTTGTTTGCTTTTTTTAGCCATTTTCTATTCTCCTTGTAAGTGGTTCAATCGATTTTCATCTCCCACGTCACTTCTCGAAATGATGAAGTCTTGCGGGTTTTCAGTCTATTAGATTCTTTTCCTACTTCGTTAAGCTCCCTTGCTGTACCCAAGTACAAGCTTCAGTTACTTGCCTAGTATGAAAAGCAACTAATAAACTGCTGTGAGATTTTCTACTGTGTTATTGATTAGTCAACAACAGTGAATCCCATAGAACGAGCAGTACCTTCGATCATACGCATTGCAGACTCTACGTTTGCTGCGTTCAAATCTGGCATCTTAGTTTCTGCAATTTCTTGTACTTGCGCACGAGTAACTGTAGCAACTTTAGTTTTGTTAGGTGTACCTGATCCTTTTTCAACACCTGCAGCTTTTTTCAAAAGAACAGCAGCTGGTGGTGTTTTAGTGATGAAAGTAAATGATTTATCTTCGTAAACTGAGATAACAACTGGAATAATCATACCAGCTTGGTCAGCTGTACGAGCGTTGAACTCTTTTGTGAATCCCATGATGTTGATACCAGCCTGACCAAGAGCAGGTCCAACTGGTGGAGCTGGTGTAGCTTTACCAGCAGGGATTTGCAATTTTACAAGTTTTTCGACTTTTTTAGCCATTTTTAAATCCTCCTTTGTGGTTTTGGCGGTAATTAGAGATTTTTACCTCCCACAAGTATGCTTTTCACATACCCATCTATTATACACTATTTATCTGGAATTGCAAGAGAAAAGTTTATTTTTTAATCGACGTAATCTCCGCCTTCAAAGCCATAGTATTCTTCCAAACTGAGACCACTCTCAGCAATTTCTTTAGCTTCTTTTCCGACATAACGAAGGTGCCATTCCTCAGCCATATAGCCTGTTTCCTTTTCCTTACCTTTGAGATAACGGACAACAAAGCCATAATCAGCCGCATGGTCCAAGAGCCATTGGGCCGCTTTTTCTTCTGTCACCAAATCACCATCAGTCCCAATCACATCAAAGGCTAAACCTGTCTGGTGCTCGCTATAGCCAGGACGGGCAGAATAACGGTCGGCAGCTTCTTTCCCATCTTGATTGACATAATCTTGATAGAGCTTAGTCTGAGTTTCATAACTTCTAAAGCCACTGTAATGATCACTGATTGGGAAACCTGCCTCTTGCATCGCTTTGATGAGTTTGACCAACTCTGCCTTGGCTGTTGGATTTTCCCCTGGGTTATAGTCCTTAGACAATGGATAGTGTTTATTGGCTACGATGATTTCATCGTATTTTCCTTGGATGCTGTAGTAGTCTCCTTTATTGACCACTTCTGCTTTCTTCTGGGCAGCTCCTTGAGACTTACTTCCTACTGTTCCATCAGCTTTGGCTGTCTGTTCTGTCTTAGCTTCTCCATCTTCATTTTTTGCTTTTTCTTGTGAACAAGCTGCTAGACTCAAGGCTAGCAAGGCTGTCAAAACAAGGTATCTTTTTTTCATTTCTACTCCTTTATTTCTAATAGTTTATCTACTTCTAACGATAAACGTTTGACTAATCTTTTAATCTCATCCGGTTTTGCTTGGCAGGTTTCTGCTGTCATTTCTTCAAAGGGGACCCACCAGACTGGCCCACGTCCATTGAGACCGTGACCATTCATGTCACCTCTTCGTCTAGGAAAAAGATGCCAATGAAGATGGGCATCGCCATTTCCTAAAAGTTCAATATTCATTTTCTCAGCAGCAAAGGCCTTGGCAACCGCCTCTTGGACTAGACTCATTTCTTCGAGAAAACGTAGTCTTGTCTCCTTTTTCAAATGGTGCAATTCGGTGACATGTTCCTTGGCTAGAAAGAGACTATAGCCTGCAAAATACTGGTGGTCTCCAATGACCACATAGCCTGTTTCCAACTCTTTGACAAAATAGGGATTTTCTCCAGCTTTGATGAGGTCAATTCTCTGACAAATCAAACACATATTAGTCTACCAATGCGCTCTTAAGATAAGCATCAACCATACGCTCCGTTGCGACCACCGAGTCAATATGGGTACGCTCATAAGAATGACTAGACTCTATGCCAGCACCGAGAAGGGCGTGTTTGACTTCTGCACCTGCAGACATAGCCGCTGAAGCGTCTGAACCATAAAATGGATAGATATCCAACTTAAATGGAATATCTTGCTCTTTAGCCAAGGCAACTAAGTGTTGACGGAAGTCATAGTGATAAGGGCCTGAAGCATCCTTGACACAGATAGACACTGTGTACTCATCTGTTTGCTGGTCATCTCCCATAGCTCCCATATCCACAGCCAGATATTCGACTACTTGAGCAGGAATATTAGAGTTAGCCCCATGTCCCACTTCTTCAAAGACTGAAAAAGCAAAATGGGTTGTTACAGGCAACTCAATCTTCTCTTCCATATAAATACGAAGCAGGTTAAGCAAAATCGCGGCGCTGACCTTGTCATCCAAATGACGAGACTTGATAAAACCGGTCTCTGTCACGACGGTTCGTGGATCAAAGCTGATAAAATCACCGATCTCAATTCCAAGAGCACGAGTTTCTTTTTCATTGCTTACTTTTGCATCCAAACGCACTTCCATATTGTCCTGCGTGCGTTCTGCAGTTCCTGCATCCTTATAGACATGGCAAGAAGTTTGGTGGATAAGGATAGTTCCTGATAGCTTTTGACCTGTGCTAGCCACATGAACAGTACAGTTTTCTCCTTCAATCATGTTCCAAGGAAAACCACCGATACGATCCAATTTGAGACGGCCGTCTGGTTTGACAGCACGGACAATAGCACCCAGCGTATCTACATGGGCAGTCACATAGCGATGCTCTTCATCATTTTGACCTTTAATGGTCACATTGACACCGCCCTTGGCTGTGCGAACCGGCTGGTAACCAAAACCTTCTAAAGTCTTGACTAAATAGTCCGCAATCTCACGAGTGAAGCCTGTTGGCGATGCGATGGCTGTCAGTTCTTTGATATATTCTACTGTTTGATTCATTTCTTCACCTCTTTTGCTACCTATTATAACACATTTATCATCGGATAAAAAAAGAAAATCACTCCTGTAGACTTGGCTACAAAAGTGATTTTATAGTCAATGAAAATCAAAGAGCAAACTAGGAAACTAGTCGCAGGCTGTACTTGAGTACGACAAGGCGACGTTGAAGCAGTTTGAAGAGATTTTCGAAGAGTATTAGTGATTATTCCATTTCAAAAACATCACTTTCTTGCTTATTTGGTAGAACCAATGAGAGCAAGATTCCGACAATGGCTGGTACTAACCATGGGAGAGATGCCTTGGCAAAAGGAAGAGCGCTGACAAGATTTGCAAGAAACTCAACCTTAAACGAGCTTCCTAGTACGCTTGCAATGGCAATAGCTGTAACCATAGCAATTGTCAACTGCATACCTGGTTTTGAAAGTGCCACAAATTTGTTGACAATGACAATCATAACGATGGCAATGGTGATTGGGTACAAGATAACCAGTACTGGAATTGAGTACTTGATAATCGCATCAAGACCCAAATTAGCAATGGCAAATCCAATCAAGGTAAAGGCGGTCGCATAAACCTTGTAGCTGATTTGTGGGAAGCGTTCATTAAAGAACTCAGCTGTAGACACAATCAAACCAACAGTCGTTGTGAAGCAGGTTACAGTAACCATAGCTGCAAGGAAGAGTTGAGCTGTTGAGCCAAAGATTTCTTGAGTGGCTTGTGACAAGATGTAAACACCTGGTGTTCCACCCTTCATCGCTTCAGCTGGTACCGGGAAATGATTTCCAAGGAAACCTAAACCGATGTAAAGAGCACTGAAGGCAAGGGCAACAACGATACCAACAACCCAAATAGTCGAAATGTATTCTTTCTTACTTGAGAAGCCAAGTTGTTTCAAGGTTTGAACTGCGATTACGCTAAAGGCAACTGAAGCAAGGGCGTCCAAGGTATTGTAACCTTCTAGGAAACCTGTACCAAAGGCAGAAGCTTGATAAGCAGCTGACGCAGCTTGAGGACTTGTTCCACCGTATTTGAAAGCTCCCAGAACAACCAAGATAACAATCAAAATCGCAAAGACTGGTGTTAAAATACGGCCGATACGGTCCAAGATTTTTGATGGGTTAAGCGAAATTAGATAGGCTGCTGCAAAGTAAAGAACCGTAAAGACAATCAAGCCAAGTCCTTTATTTGCATCCGATAAAAGGGGGCTAATCCCTACTTCGTAAGCTGTTGTAGCAGTACGTGGGATAGCAAAGAATGGACCGATTGACAAATAAAGAACTGAGAGGTAAAGAGTCGCAAACCAAGGCGCTATCTTTGTTGAAATCTCGTAGATATATCCCTTAGGATTTAACGTTCCAATAATCAGAGTCAAGACGGCGATACCTACGCCTGAAAAAACAAAACCTGCGATGGCAGGAAGAAAATGTTCTCCAGATAGAGCACCTAGAGAAGGCGGAAAAATCAAGTTCCCCGCACCAAAAAATATTCCAAACAGGAGCAAACCTGTTAAGGCACCTTTTTTAGCCATGAAAATCTCCTTCATATTTATAAAATACTGACCTAGTATATCATGAATGAGAGTATGAAAAAAGCTTCACGAAGTAAATATTGAATGTTTTCAAGATTCTTAAAAATGAGAATTGTCTAAAAATAAGATTCTCCTACCCAGTCCACACCAAGCAGGAGAAAATTCTTACGTTTAGAGTTCTTCAAAGGCCATCATGCCACCTTGGACATTGATAACCTCATAGCCTTGTTCTGATAAGAATTGGCAAGCACGCGCCGATCTCATTCCAGATTTACAAATAACATAATGTAACTGGTCCTTGTTCAACTGATCATAGGTATCAGCCAGTTGACTAAGTGGCAGGTTGTGGGCGCCTTCTAAATGAAGTGCTTCAAACTCATCCACTTCTCTCACATCCACTAGAGAAAGTTGGTCGTTTTGGTAAAGCTGGTAAAATGCGTTAAAGGTTATTTCTTTCATTCTTTTTCTCCTAATACTCTTCGAAAATCTCTTCAAACCACGTCAGCGTCGCCTTACCGTAGGTATGGTTACTGACTTCGTCAGTTCTATCCACAACCTCAAAGCAGTGCTTTGAGCTGACTTCGTCAGTTCTATCCACAACCTCAAAACAGTGTTTTGAGCTGACTTCGTCAGTTTTATCTGCAACCTCAAAGCTGTACTTTGAGCAGCCTGCGGCTAGCTTCCTAGTTTGCTCTTTGATTTTCATTGACTATAAAATAGTTTTAATTCTTTTTTTCAAATCCGGCACCACTTCTGACTCAAACCAAGGATTTTTGGCCATCCAGATTTGATTTCGCGGCGAGGGGTGAACTAGTGGAAAATAGGTTGGCAAGTAGTTCTGGTAATGTTTTACCCGTTCTGTCACCTTGCCACTGATTTTCTCCTTTAAATAGTAGGCCTGGGCATATTGGCCAATCAAGAGGGTTAACTGAATATCTGGTAATTCTTGCAAGAGCTGTGGATGCCATTTTTCTGCAAACCCAGTTCTCGGTGGCAGGTCACCTGACTTGCCATGCCCTGGAAAGTAGAAATCCATAGGCAAAACAGCAAAATAACCTGAATTGTAAAAGGTATCTTCATCCACACCTAGCCAGTCTCTCAGGCGGTCACCACTCTTATCCTTCCAGTAAAGGCCTGCCTCCTGTGTTTTAAGCCCCGGTGCTTGACCGATGATATTGATGCGAGCAGTCTTTGGTGCTGCAAAGAGAGGTTCAATGCCACGCTCTGTATAGCTGACATTCTGCGGATCCGCCATAATAGCATGTTTGATTCTTTCAATTTGAGACATCTACTTTCCCTCCAAAAAGAAGTCTAAGCATACAATCTCAGACTTCTATCGTTTTATTTGATCAATTCGTAAATAGCTTCGGCATAGATTGCTGCTGCTCGGAAGAGATCATCCAAGGCGATAAATTCATTGGCTTGGTGCATAGTGTCAATTGAGTCTGGGAACATAGCACCGTAGGCAACTCCGCGTTCTAGCAAGCGACCAAAGGTTCCACCACCGATGACTTGCTCGTGACCTTTAAGACCAGTTTGTTTTTCATAAACATTCAACAAGGTTTGCACAAGTGGATCTTCCATTGGCACATAGTGAGGGGTGTGACCATGCTCAGAAAGGCTAACAGAAGCAACTGGCAAGTTTTCAAGGATTGACTTGATTTGCTCTGGACTTGTTCCTTTTGGATAGCGAATGTTAAGGGCAATGGTATTATCAGCGCTTGTTTCATTGAAGCGGAAGACACCGGCATTCATAGAAAGGGCACCCATCTTTTCATCCACATGGGCAATCTTGAGATTTTCACCCTCATGATCGTTCAAGAGAATCTTACCAGCGATGTCAAGGTAGTCTTTTGCTGGACCAGCAAAGTCAAACTGGCTGAGGAAAAGGGCAAGATAAGTCGCACCATTGACACCTGAAGCAGGCATAGCACCGTGGGCTGATTTACCAATGATCGTCACCTTGTACTGACCGTTTTCTTCTTGGAGTTCTCCTCTAAGTTTGTGTTCTGCAACAAAAGTATCTAGTTTCCCTTGCAAGTCAGTCAAATCACCTGAAACAACCGCTGTTGCTGATTCAGGCACCATGTTTTCACGCAAACCACCTGTGAAGCTGTGAAGACGGGCTGCACCTGTATTTTCTCCTGCAAAGTGAAGGTATTCCGTGATATTTCCTTTTTCACCATTGATGATAGGGAATTCAGCGTCTGGAGAGAAACCGAAGTCTGGTTTGGCAAGTCCTACGTGATCGAAGTAGTAGTCCATGTCTGCCCAGCCTGATTCTTCGTCTGTTCCGACGATGAAGCGAACTTTTTTAGAAGTTGGAAGACCCAATTCTTTGATGATTTTCAAACCATAGTAACAAGCTGTTGTAGGTCCCTTGTCATCTGAAGCCCCACGCGCATAAAGGCGACCGTCTTTAATAGTTGGTGTGTAAGGATCTGTGTCCCAACCGCTACCAGCTGGCACCACGTCCATGTGAGCAAAGATCCCGAGAACTTCTTCTCCATCACCAAACTCAAAATGTCCTGCATAGTTGGCAACATTTTTAGTTGGGTAGCCATCGCGGTCTGCGATTTCAAGGAATTTTTCCAAGGCTTTTACCGGCCCAGGTCCAAATGGATGCTCAGCATCAACCTTGCTGTCATCACGTTCAGAGTTAATTTCCAAAAGGCTAAACAAGTCAGCCAAGAGGTCTTCTTTTCGTTTTTCTACTTCTGCTGTAAAATCAATTACTGTCATATTATCTTCCTTCTATCTTTTCTCAATGATTTCATCTACTGGCAAGCGGTAGCTTGGTTCCAATTTTTCGTCTGTATAACCCACTGTGATCAAGAGTTCTGGGCGGAAGCGGTCTTCGATATCCAAAACTTCATTGACTTTTGATTTGTCAAAACCAAGAATAAGATTTGATCCGATTCCTTGGTCTGTAAGAGCCAGAACCAAGTTCATAGCAACCAAACCTGCATTGAGGGCTAGGTAGTCGCTGACTTGTTGTTCATTGTAACGGGCAAATTCAGCAGGCAAATTCTTCATAAAGTATTGAAGTTGTTCTTCAGAAAAGTTATTAGCACCACCAACTCGGGCAATCTTACGAGCACGTTTAGCCAAATCTGTGTCTGTAAACAAGGCAATGGTTACAGGCGCCGATGATACCTGTTCAAAGTTTGAACCGTAAGCCAATTTTGCTAGTTCGGCATTTTTCTCACGCACCACTACAAATTTCCAAGGCTGGCTGTTGTGGGCACTTGGTGCCAAGGTTGCGATTTCGATAGCCGTACGTACATCTTTAGGATCAACAGGCTTGTCAGTGAAATGCTTAGTCGCATGACGTTTTTTATTTAATTCAAGAAATTTCATAATCGATTTCCTTTTCTAATTCTACTGCTTCCATTCTACCATAATTTGAAAGAGCTTGCAGGGATTTTTCATGATTAAGTTTTTTTATCACAACCATAAAAAATATATATTGGTTCATCAGGAAAGTTTCTGATAAACTAGCAGGTACTTTACATTTGAATGGAGATATTATGAAAAAATTTAGCCTATTATTAGCCATCCTACCATTTTTGGTTGCCTGTGGAAATCAAGCCACACCTAAAGAGACTAGCGCTCAAAAGACAATCGTCGTTGCTACAGCTGGCGATGTGCCACCATTTGACTACGAAGACAAGGGCAATCTGACAGGCTTCGATATTGAAGTTCTAAAGGCAGTGGATGAAAAACTCAGCGACTACGAGATTCAATTTCAAAGAACTGCCTGGGAAAGTATCTTCCCAGGACTTGATTCTGGTCACTATCAGGCTGCGGCAAATAACTTGAGTTACACAAAAGAGCGTGCTGAAAAATACCTCTACTCACTTCCAATTTCAAACAATCCCCTCGTCCTCGTCAGCAACAAGAAAAATCCTTTGACTTCACTTGACCAAATTGCTGGTAAAACAACGCAAGAGGATACCGGAACTTCAAACGCTCAATTCATCAATAACTGGAATCAAAAACATACTGATAATCCTGCTACTATCGATTTTTCTGGCGAGGATATCGGTAAGCGAATCCTAGACCTTGCTAACGGTGAATTTGATTTCCTAGTTTTTGATAAGGTATCCGTTCAAAAGATTATCAAGGACCGTGGCTTAGATCTTTCTGTGGTTGACTTGCCTTCTGCCGATAGCCCCAGCAACTATATCGTTTTCTCAAGCGACCAGAAAGAGTTTAAAGAACAATTTGATAAAGTACTCAAAGAACTCTACCAAGACGGAACCCTTGAAAAACTCAGCAATACCTATCTAGGTGGTTCTTACCTCCCAGATCAATCTCAGTTACAGTAAGATATACTAAAAGCGATTGGACCAGCCAATCGTTTTTAGTTTGCATTAGTTATTTTAGGAAACTCTTACAAAAAATCAAAATAATCTTTCACATCCTCTACATACCCATGCTTTTCTATTAAGCTGGCTAAAAGTTCCAGATTGTGCCCCTGATAGTTGTCTTCTCTTCGTAGTTCTTCATACATTTCGATAAAGGGAAGCCCCTTGGATTTGGCCAATTCCAACTCCGCTTCATAATCATAAGCGACTTTACGAAATAGGATATTTACCAATTCCCCATCTTCAACCTCTATCACGGCATACTGGGCACGGTGATTTTTTAACGCCTCCCAATTAAAATAGGGCATGCCAATCGACCCTGGATTGATGATTTGTTGCCCCTGACTTCCATAACGAAGCAATTGCTTGTGAACATGACCATAGACTGCTACGTCGGTTTCCGCATCTAGGAGTTGGTCAAATTTCTCTGTATCATTCTCAACTAGCAAATCACCACCATAGTTCTTATTTGGCAAATTATGAGAGATAGAAAAGCGCAGTCCCTCAACTTCTTTCTTTTCCAGCAAAGGCAAGCTTCGTAGCCAGACAATCGTTGCAGGATCCATTCGCTCCATCAAAAACTGAGTCATTCGCATGAGCTGGATTTCTTTTGGATCTTCCAAACCATATTCACCATCCAAGGCTTCCAGGACACAATCATCCCAATTGCCTCGAACACTTGCTGTGATAGGAAGGTCCTTTAGCAGGGCGACTAAGTCATTTGCGCCTGGACCAGGAAGAAAAATATCTCCCAGAAGCCAGTATTCACTGACTCCTTGATTTTTAGCATCTGCAATCACTGCTTCTAGCGCCGTCGCATTGCCATGAATATCTGATAAAATTGCGATTTTATGGTTCATTGTGGTTTCCTTCCGTTTGGTAATCTACTCTTTCTTCCGCCACTTGAGCTAATTCCACTTCTTCCTGCGACTTTAACTTTCTTTTCACAGCCTCTGCGACAAGTCTAGGCACTCCAACTTCGACAATCTCATCCACACTGGCTTCCTTGATTTTTGTCAGAGACTTGAAATGCTTCATGAGATTTTGCTTGCGTTTAGGTCCCAGACCGTCAATTCCATCCAGTTGTGAAGAAAAGGAATTTTTGGAGCGCAGTTGGCGATGGAAAGTAATGGCAAAGCGGTGCACCTCATCTTGAATGCGTTGGAGGAGGAAAAATTCCTGAGAATTGCGAGACAACTCCACCACCTCAAGCGGATCTCCAAAGAGCAATTCATGGGTTTGGTGCTTGTCGTTCTTTTGCAGACCTGCAATGGGAATATCCAAACCCAGCTCCTCTTGGATGACTTGCTTGGCAATATTGACCTGACCTTGCCCCCCATCAATGACAATCAAATCTGGAGGAGTCAAACCGTCACGCTGTACTCGACCATAGCGCCTACGAATGACTTCTCTCATACTGGCATAGTCGTCTGGCCCAACGACAGTCTTGATTTTATACTTACGATAATCCTTCTTACTTGGTTTGCCGTTGACAAAGACCACCATGGCTGAAACAGGACTAGTTCCCATGATATTAGAGTTATCGAAGGACTCGATACGAACTGGGGTTGGGATTTGAAGCAAGCGTCCTAGATTTTCAATAGCTCCTTGGGTCTTCTCGACAAATTTCTCTAGCAGGTTGAATTTCTGCTCTAGGCTGACTCGAGCATTCTTTATAGCCAGATTGACCAGTTGCTTTTTCTCTCCACGCTGGGGTTTGAGAATCTTGGTATCCACCAAAGCCTTAACTGCTTCTTCATCAATATCCTGCGGAATCAATACCTCATTAGGAACTAGATGAGATTTTTCTTGATAGAATTGTCCTACATAGGTTAGAAAGTCCTCATCCGGATCATTATAATAAGGGAAAAGATTGACATCGCGCTCAATAAGCTTGCCCTGACGAACAAAGAAAACCTGTACACACATCCAGCCCTTATCCACATAGTAGCCAAAGACATCACGATTTTGGAGATCCTTAGCCATGACCCGTTGCTTGGTTCGAAGTGTTCCAATAGCCTGAATCAGGTCACGGTATTCCGCCGCACGTTCAAATTCCATAGTCTGGGCTGCCGTTGCCATCTTGCCCCTGAGTTCATCGATAATTTTGTCATCCTGCCCTTTCAGAAAATCAGAAACCTCCTGAGCCATGGACTTGAAATAGGCCTCATCCTTCTTACAGATAGTGTGGGCCATGCATTGGCCGATATGGTAGTAAAAACAGACCTTAGACGGTGGATTCGTACACTTTCGAAAAGGAAAAATCCGATCCAGCAATCGCTTAATTTCATTGGCTGCGCCCACATCTGGATAGGGACCGAAATAAAGACCTCCGTCCTTTTTGACCTGACGGGTGATAATCAAACGAGGATAGCGCTCATTGGTGATTTTTATGAAAGGGTAAGACTTATCATCCTTGAGCATGATATTGTACTTGGGCTTGTTTTCCTTGATCAGGTTGATTTCTAGGAGAAGTGCCTCAATATTAGACTCCGTAACGATAAACTCAAAATCCACAATTTCAGACACCAGAGCCTCTGTCTTGGTATCATGACTTCCACGGAAATAGGACCTCACACGGTTTCGCAGATTTTTAGCCTTTCCTACATAGATAATAGTCCCGTTTTTATCCTTGTGAATGTAGCAACCAGGACTGGTCGGCAAGAGCTCTAGTTTTGATTTAATCAAGTTATTCATAGTTCCATTATAACAAAAAAGTAGGGAAAGATAACTCCCTACTCATTGGTCTCATATAATTTTCGAAGTCTTTCAACATCCTCTTCCTGGATACCATAAAAGGAACCTGCAGGTTGCATGACAGACTTCTCATCTGTATGGTCCAAGCCAATTGCATGCCCCAACTCATGTTCTGCCGTATGGACAAGGCGCTCATAGGAATAGCCATAGTTAGGATTGGACAGATAATAATGATTCAACCGCACCGTGACAGACAAGAATTGCCCCGTTAAGAGATTGGTCTGACTTTCTGCCTCTCCTGCCACAGGAGTACCTCCGTCATTCATCTCCGTAGCCAAGATATCCGCCTTGCTGGACTCGGTGACAATTTCAAAGTTAAAAGCACCAGTTTGATTCCAATTCTGAATCGCTTCTACATAAGCTTCTTGAAAGCGTGAATCCATCTGGGGATCCAAGTAAATACGAGCAGAAGCCTGCGGCCACCTTCCTTCAGAGTGTTGGTGACTATCTGTCTGGTTCAACTGAGGCAGTTGCCCTGTTTTTTCCCATTGGTCGATACTTTGTTGACCAATTTTTACTGACCGCTCTGCTTGCTTTAGCGCTCCTTGAAAATCACCGTTCAGATACCAAAGAAGTCCAAAAGCAAAAGCACACAAAAGAAAAGCTATCCAAACCAGACGCCAAAACAAACGCCAAACAAAAGAAAAGAAAGCCCCTATCAAACGAAAAAGCCAGCGCATGTCCCTCCACCTTTCTAGAAAATAAAAACTATTTTACTAAAACAAGCTGAAAGAAAACTAAATACTGACTTTTTCATCTTATACTCAATGAAAATCAAAGAGCCAAACTAGGAAGCTAGCCGCAGACTGCTCAAAACACTGTTTTGAGGTTGTAGATAGAGCTGACGTGGTTTGAAGAGATTTTCTAAGAGTATTAACGTCCTACTATTTTTTTGAGTAACTGGATAGCTTTGTATTTTAAAGGCGATGGATGATAACGGAAAGTTCCTGCTTTACGTACAATATAGCCATTAAAATTCTGTTTAAAACGCAAAACACCATCACTACCATCAAAAATCCCTTGAATGCCTAGGAAGTTGTATTTAGGTATTCCACGTTTTATGCTTTCCAACATAATATATTTTTGAAGCAGTGCAGGGGCATAGAACTTATTAAATTCAGTGTAGGAACCACTAAAGAGATAAGTCGTTTCCTGAGGCATATAAACAAATAAACTCCCGGCTAAAACAATATCTTCTTCTCCATATTTTTCAATCAAGTCTCGCGCTTCTGCTTTTCGAACTTCAAATGTTTCAAATTGACTAGAATATTCTCTCAGTTGATTTTGTTTTTTCTCAGAATGAGGATTTTTACTCAAATCAAGTCGCAACTTGTCCAAGATTTCTTCTAGTTTACTTTGCTCACCTTGCAATTTGCTCATATAGTCCGAAAAATTCAAGCTTGCTATGAGAAACTCCGCTTGTTCTCCAAAAGCATCATAAAAATGCTCATAATATTCTAAACTTTTATCACTATATTCTCTACGTTCAGAGGTTTCTTTTGTTATGTTCTTAAAAATCGATAGTTCTTCACGTTTTAACTTTTTCAATCTAATGCCAAAGGTTTCAGTCTTTTTCACCAAGGGTTTACCCTTTTTGCTAAAACTTTTAAGCAAACTCTTTTCAGTTAATTCAGTCAAATCTTTATAGTATAACCAATCTGGTTCTCCACCTGGATAACCTCTTGTCAAGCCATCAAATTGATACCCTAAATCAGTCAAACCTTGAATGATACTTTTTTTCTCAGCATCTATTGGATTACCTTGGCTATCAAAAGTTTGGTAAGTTTCATAAGGTTTTACAAGCAACTCTAATACACCATTTTGCTTGGCATATTCTTTTAACTCCGCATAAAAAACTGGAAGAGCATCTTGTTGGGTATAAATCGGCCCCGAATTGATCTCCATATGCAGACCACCCAGCATGGGCAAGCTATAAACCAGAGCTGCAACTTGAATTTCTCCTTCTTGTTTCAAAGCAAGATAAACAATTCGAGCCCCTCTTTTTTCTAACAAGTCCCCCATCTGGACAGATTGCATAAAGGAACGAGAAGAAACCTGATCAGAATAAGCCTGAAACTCTTCTTTCGTGAGTGTAATTAGTGCCATATACTTACTTTCTATGTTTTTTTCTTAATGTTTTACGGAAATCAAGAGCAAGTCTTAACAGAGGATAGAGAGGATGAGTGGGCATTGTAAATTCACCCAAGTATTCTTCAATCGTTGGATTAAATTTTTCCTTAAAATGATAAAGTCCACCATTGAGAGAGTTTTCAACACCACCTAAATTTTGCCAGACCATACCTCGCTCAAAGGCATAGCGAGCCGTTTCATACCAAGTTAAAATTGGTGCATTGTAACGTTTAAAAGCATCATCCATACCAGCATATAGATTGACAGAAGTTTGTCCGAATTCTAAAGTCAAGGTAGCCGCTAAAGGAACTCTTGCTTGACCTGCATCCATATATTCCTGCAGGAAAGTCAATTCCTCTAACAAACGTTCTTTTTCCTTCTTCTGCGCTTCTACTTTTGAAGTTCGAGTCGACTCAGTAAAGGTCTCTTCCAAGGCTCTGTTTTTCGCTAACTGTTCTTCTAATTCTTGCGAACGTTTAGAGACATCCAAGGTTGCCAAGGTGATATAAGCCTCGTCCTTAAAATTATCTAACAATTTTTTATAATAGACTTCATTCCTCAAATGAATATCTTTTCGTTTCTCGGTTTTTTTCATCAACTCCGAAAACGAATCTAATAGTTCCAGTCCACCATATTGAACCTCAAGCCCTTTGTTTCGAGCTGTTCGGATAGCTTGCCTCGTTGATTTAGAAAGTTTATCTTCTTCAAAATTTTCCTTATATATTTTCGCCTGAATACGAGGTTGAATGGTGTCTCCCATTTCGGTTGTCCGCCCAGACCACTTCACTCCTAATTGCCCTAAAATCTCAACAATAGAAAGTTTTTCAGGATATTCTGTTTTATCTTGATTAACCAAATGTTGAGATAGACAAATACTTGGATCGAAAGTCACAAAAACCGCTCTCTTGCTACGAGCATAGGACTTAATAGACTGAATGACAAAACTCAAAAGTTCTGTATCCCCATAATCCAATATAGGTCCTCTTGGGATGTAAAACATTTTATAGCCTAGCGGAAGAGTTCTAATCAAAATACTAGCTGTCGCCAGTAATTTTTCTTCCCTGTAAACACAAAACTTCTCATGTTCCCAATCAGACTTAACTTCCTCCCAAGCACTACTTTGTAATACATTGGCTAATTCATGGTCTTTGACAAACTGATCATATTCTAATGTGGGAATGCCAATTTGATAACGGTACATTTCCTACTCTCTTTCCTCCAGTATCTTATTACTATTCTACTACTTTCGTTTGAAAAGTCTAGTGAAAACATATTTTATTTTATTTTAGTTCTACTCCCCTATGCTGGAGTTCAAACTAAGTCAGTCTCTCTTCTAATTTGAAATCAATCGGTAGGGTTGCCAAGAACCGTTCCAATTGTTTTTCCCAGTAATACCATTCGTGAGTTCCAGCACTATGGCTATAGGTCACATCAAAACCTAGTTTTTTGAGATTTTTCACTGCGAGATTATTGGCTTCGTACAAGAAATCCTGTTCACCGCACCAAGCCCAAAGCTTGGTCTTTTTGTCCGACTTTTTAGCCAGGCTTTCAAGAGAATAGGGGCTAGTTGTCCAGTCTTTAATCTCTCCAAAAACACCTCTCCAATACGCTGGTGTTCCCAAATTTTGGCTTTCAGGAGAAAAATTTTGAAAACTAAGGGCGCCTGAAAAGCTAGCTGCATGAGAAAAACGATTTGTAGTAAGAGCCAGTTTGAAGCAACCGTAGCCTCCCATAGAGAGGCCAGCGATAAAGGTCTTTTCACGCTTGCTTGTCATATTAGGGAAAAAGCGTTTCAAAACCTGTGGCAATTCCTCTGCCAGAGCTGTGTAATAGTCAAAACCATACTGGGTATCAGTGTACCAACCGTTGCTGGTATTGGGCATGACGACTATGAGATTGGTTCCTCGAAGTAAGCGTTCTACATTGGTCCGCTTGAGCCAACTATTATGATTACCAGACATCCCATGCAAGAGGTACAAGACTGGAATGTCTTTACAATCTGGTTCTTCTACTCGATTGGCATCAGGGTAGAGGACATTCACTCCCCACTCCATATCCAAAACTTGTGAGTAATACTCGATTTTCATTACTGCCATAATTTTTTCCTCTATTTTTCTATAAGAAAAAGCCGAAATTCGACTTTCTCTCTGTTTATTTCAACAATTATTTCGCTTCCATCACCACTGGTAAAATAGCTGGACGACGTTTGGTTTGGTCAAAGAGATACTTGGTCAGATTATCACGAACCTTCCCTTTAAGATCTGCCCAGTCAAAGTCATCTCCTTGAAGATAGTCTTCTACCGTTTGGTTAATCAATTCTGCACTTTCACGGAGAATATCGCGGCTCTTCTTGAGATAAACAAATCCACGCGTGTGAACACGAGCCTTGGCCACAATTTTCTTCTCACGACGGTTAACGGTAATTGCGACGATGAAAATACCATCCTCTGACAAGACCTTGCGGTCACGAAGAACCACATTTCCAACATCACCAATGGCATTCCCGTCAATCAAGACATCCCCTGCCGAAACCGCTCCAGCTGGGACAAAGTCCCCATTCTCATAAGCCATGCTGGTTCCCTTTTTAGGAATGAAAATGCGTTCTGGCAACATACCTACTGCCATAGCAGCCTTAGCATGGGCATCCAACTCGCGGTATTCCCCTTGAATTGGGAAGAGATACTTGGGTTGCAAGAGATTGATCATCAACTGCAAATCACGCGCATTTCCGTGCCCTGATACATGTAAACTTTGGGTAATCAATTTGACAACCCCTCCTGCCTGATAAATCATATTTTCCACACGCGCAACGAAGGCTTCTTTAGCAATAGACGGAGCCGTAGCAATATAGACCAGGTCCCCATCCTTGATTTCTACATAACGATGGCGACCAATCGACATCTTACGAAGTCCATTGATAGGTTCACCCATACGACCTGTCTCAAGAATAATCAACTCATGGTCTTCAAAGCGAGACATATCTTTCGGCTTAATCAAGAGAATTTCGTTGGCTAAAGACAACTTCTTGAGACGAATCGCTGTGCGGACGATATTTTCAATATCAAATCCTGTCAAGACGATACGTCGACCTGTTTTATCCGCAGCGTCAAAAATCTGCTGGATACGAGAAAGGTTACTGGAAACAGCTGCAACGATGATACGACCATCCCAGTCCGAAATGGTTTGGGTAATTTCATCTCTAACTTCACTTTCACTAGCCACCTGAATATTGCTGTCCGCATTGGCCGAATCACTGAGGAGAGCCAGGACGCCGTCACGACCGATTTCTGCCAAACGAGCGAAGTCTGTCGCATAGGATTCACTAGCTGTCTGGTCAAATTTGAAGTCACCTGTATAAACGATGCTACCTTCAGCTGTCTTCAAGACAATTCCCAGGCTCTCTGGAACGGAGTAAGTCGTAGGGAAGAAGGAAACCACTGTCCCACCAAAATCAATCTCCGTATCTTCATCAATAACATGAAAATCATTAAATTTCTTGACTGCGTCATTTCCTTTGACAAAGAGCTTTGCCAACTCAATGGTCAACTCAGAGCCAAATACAGGTACCTTGGCTTCAGCCAAGAGATAAGGCAGAGCACCAATAGCATCTGCATGTCCGTGAGTTAAAAATACCCCAGCAATTCGATCTTTATTTTCAAAAAGGTAGTCCATCTTTGGAATCACCACATCGACCCCTAATTGTTCATTTTCGGGATATTTTAACCCTGCATTCAAAACAAAAATGGACTCTCCAATTTCAGCAATGTACATATTTTTCCCATTTTCACGTACACCACCAAGTGTTGTTAAACTAATATTACTCATTTTTCCTCCAAAATCTTAGTTTATCTTGATTATAGGGTTGCTTACCCTCTTATTCTAAAAGCACTATTACTGTTAGCCGAATCTTTTCCTACCATTATACCATTTTTTTGATGATTTTCAAAATGAAGATTTGTTTTCAAAAAAGAGCTGGTTGCCCAACTCTTTCCTAACTTCTACTCTTTTTCCATCAAAAAATCATAAATTTCTTGCACGGTACCCAGGGCCATCATTTCTTGGTCTTTGACAGTTTGTTTGAGATTTTGATAAATCTGACTTTCTCCTATCTCTCGCTTTGGCGCTTCTTTATTGACTGTCATGACACCATCTTTGATGGTCACAAAGCCTAGTTCTTCAAATACTTGAATCATCTTGACCAGCAAGATTTGTTGAATATTAAGATAAGTAGCCAAATCTTTCAGCTTATAGCGAATATCAAACTCTGGGAACTGATAGATGATCTTGTACAATTTGGCAAACTGATCTCTAGTCCCATAGCCTGTCAGATAATAGGCCTTGTCAATATCATTTTTGAAATAGACAGCAGAGAAATTCTGTTCCTGAAAAATGGTCTTCAGCTGAGTAATATCCTCAGGAATGGTTTTTACAACAACCGCGTTACTAGTCGCTAAATCTGGCACTTCCCCAGCAAAATCCAAGACTGGAACCCCTTCTGGCAAGACTGCATTCTTCCCACGGATGTTAAAGAGTTGAACACCTTCCACACGCGCATCCACCATCATCAACTGCAGGGCAGTTTGGCCATTCCATTGGTTGACAGACAATTTAACCGCCAATTCTAGATTTTTGGTTTGAGAAAACTCTGTCGCCCATCTGCCTTGGCCGAAGGCCACCACTTCAAAACTCGCCTCACCCTTGGAAATTTTCAGCTTGAGATGGGCATTGCCTGCCCCCATAGTACGAGCACTTTCGACCTGAAAATCCTTGATATAAAAGACAGGTTTCTGATTATCCATTCCAAAAGGTGCCAAGCGCTCAAAGTTCTTGACTGTTTCAAGACTCAAAACCTCCAAATCCAGTTCTTCATCTAGATTTAACTTGTTCTTGCCAGCAGCATCTGCTCCTTTTTCACGGACATAATCTTCCAAAACCTGAGATAAATCTGAGAGTTTCTCCACTTCCAGCGTCATCCCTGCTGCGCCAGCATGGCCACCAAAGGCGATAAAAAGATCTCGATGAGGATCCAGAGCCTCAAAAATATCTACTGCTTCCACACTACGAGCACTACCCTTGGCACGATCATCCTCTATATTAAGAACGATGACTGTCTGTCCCAATTCTTCCAACAAACGACCAGCGACAATACCCAGAACCCCAGGATTCCAGCCTTCCTTGGCCAAAACTTGGACCTTCTTCTCAGGATCCACCATGGTCTTGGCTTCTTCATAGATAGACTGGACAATTTCCTTGCGCTCTTCGTTTTTCTGATGAATCATGAAGGCAATCTCATGCGCTTCCTCATCATCAAACCCAGTCAGCAAATCAATGGCTGGATTAGGATCATCCAAGCGCCCCAAGGCATTTAAACGAGGGGCAATCTGGAAACCAACAGTTTCTTCTGTCACTTCGTTAGCAGCAATCCCAGCCATATCCAGCATTTCTTGAAGACCAATACGCTGAGTGTGTCCCAACATTTCCAACCCATACTGAACCAAGATGCGGTTTTCATCCGTCAAACTCACCATATCAGCAATGGTTCCGATAGCGACCAAATCAAGCAATTCCACTTGTACTTCTTCCAAAAGTGCACAAGCCAACTTGAAAGCCACTCCACAACCAGCCAAATATTTGAAAGGATAGTTCGCATCCGGATGTTCAGGATGGACAATAGCATAGGCATCTGGTAAGGTTTCAGGCATGGAATGGTGGTCAGTCACAATGACATCTACTCCCATCGACTGGGCCAATTCAATAGCCTCATGACCAGCAACTCCATTATCCACTGTCACAATCAAGGAAATTCCTTCTTGCTCGATAAAATATTTGTAAACACTGGCATTAGGTCCATAACCGTCGGTAAAACGATTAGGCAGGTAAACACGGCACTCAGCGCCAAGTTGTTCCAAACTTTCCTTCACAATAGAAGCCGAAGTCATACCATCCGCATCATAATCACCGTAAACGAGGATATTTTCCCCTTCTTCAATGGCCTGACGAATCCGCTCCACTGCCTTGTCCATATCATGGAGTAGATAAGGGTCATGCAAGTCCTCCAAGGAAGGTTCTAAAAACTTCTTCAGACTTTCTTGGTTCTGAATCCCTCTTTCAAATAATAACCGAGCCACCTCAGGACCCAGTCCAGCCTTCTTGGCTATCTTTGTAAAATCCGCATCTTCAACCTGCGGGGCAAACTGCCATTCATAAGTAGGTGTTATCAAAAAGACATCCACTCTTTCTAAGAATTCTATTGCTTCATTATAACATGATTTAGACGTTTTCTCTATCCAGATTGCTTTTTTATAAAATTTTAGTGAATTTTTTCAGATATGATTTGACAAGACAAATTTTTTGGTGTAGAATCATGTTATAAAATCTAACACAAAGGAGATTCCTTATGGCTTTAGTAGAATTTGAACACGTCGAAAAATATTACGGAGACTACCACGCACTCCGCGACATCAATCTCCGTTTTGAAAAAGGGCAAGTTGTTGTCCTCCTAGGTCCATCTGGTTCTGGGAAGTCCACTCTTATCCGCACCATCAATGGTTTGGAGGCTGTCGACAAGGGAAGTCTTCTAGTCAATGGCCACCAAGTTGCTGGTGCCAGCCAGAAAGTTTTAGTGCCTCTACGTAAGGAAGTCGGCATGGTTTTCCAGCATTTTAACCTCTACCCTCACAAAACAGTGTTAGAAAACGTAACACTTGCACCCATAAAAGTTCTAGGAATTGATAAAAAAGAAGCTGAAAAAACAGCCCAAAAATATCTGGAATTTGTAAATATGTGGGACAAGAAAGATTCATATCCAGCCATGCTGTCTGGTGGACAAAAGCAACGGATTGCCATTGCACGTGGACTCGCTATGCATCCGGAACTCCTCCTCTTCGATGAACCAACATCCGCCCTTGACCCTGAAACTATCGGAGACGTTCTGGCAGTTATGCAAAAATTGGCCCACGATGGTATGAATATGATTGTCGTCACCCATGAAATGGGCTTTGCCCGTGAAGTTGCCGACCGCATCATCTTTATGGCTGATGGAGAAGTGTTGGTGGATACGACAGATGTTGATGACTTTTTCGACAATCCAAGCGAACCTCGTGCCCAACAATTCCTCAGCAAAATCATCAACCACGAAAGTGACAAAGTCAAATAAGGAGGCGCCTATGAAAAAGAAATTCTTTTTATCAGCATTATTGATTAGCCTTTTGGGCCTTGCTGCTACAAAACCAGTTCAGGCTGATACCAGTGTCGCAGATATTCAAAAAAGAGGCGAGCTGGTTGTTGGTGTCAAACAAGACGTTCCCAATTTCGGTTACAAGGATCCCAAGACAGGGACCTATTCTGGTATCGAAACGGACTTAGCCAAGATGGTCGCTGATGAGCTCAAGGTCAAGGTTCGCTATGTGCCTGTTACCGCTCAGACACGTGGCCCCCTTCTAGACAATGAACAGGTTGACATGGACATTGCAACCTTCACCATCACAGACGAACGCAAAAAACTCTACAACTTCACCAGCCCTTACTACACAGATGCTTCTGGCTTTTTGGTCAACAAATCTGCCAAAATCAAAAAGATTGAGGATCTAAATGGTAAAACCATCGGGGTTGCCCAAGGTTCCATCACCCAACGCCTGATTACTGAACTGGGTAAAAAGAAAGGCCTGAAGTTTAAATTCGTCGAACTTGGTTCCTACCCAGAATTGATTACTTCCCTACACGCTCACCGTATTGATGCCTTTTCCGTTGACCGCTCGATTCTGTCTGGCTACATCAGTAAACGGACAGAACTACTAGATGATAGTTTCAAGCCATCTGACTACGGTATCGTCACCAAGAAATCAAATACCGAGCTCAACGACTATCTCGATAACTTGGTTACTAAATGGAGCAAGGATGGTAGTTTGCAGAAACTTTATGACCGTTACAAGCTCAAACCATCTAGCCATACCGCAGATTAAGGAGGATACCCCATGACAGATTTATCATCTTGGACAGCCTATTTTCAGGATTTTGGACAATTTTTCAATGGATTCCTCTTCACTCTTGCCCTAGCGATCGGATCCTTTATCCTCGCCGTGGTTTTGGGCATCTTCTTTGGAGCCATGTCAACCAGCAAACGTCCGATTTTGCGTATTTTAGCTCGCATCTTTGTCGAATTTTACCAAAACACTCCCCTCTTGGTGCAGTTTGTCATCGTTTTTTATGGCCTACCTCTTATCAGTGACCATATCATCATGATTCCGATTTATTGGACAGCCGTACTCTGCGTGGGACTCTATCACGGCGCCTATATTGCTGAGGTTATTCGCTCAGGTATTCAGTCTATTCCTAGCGGTCAGATGGAGGCCGCTTTGTCGCAAGGTTTTACCTATATCAGTGCCATACGCTTGATTATCTTACCTCAGGCCTTCCGTATCATTCTCCCTCCTTTGACCAACCAAATCGTCAACCTCATCAAGAACACCTCGACAGTCGCTATCATTTCTGGTGTAGACTTGATGTTTGTGACCAAATCTTGGTCAGCACTTAACGGAAACTACATTCCAGCATTTTTAGGCGCTGCCCTTCTCTACTTTTCTCTCTGCTTCCCTGTTGCCCAGTTTGGTCGCAAGATGGAGCAAGCCAACAAAAAAGCCTATTCACTTTAGGAGGTTACTATGGAATCCATTTTAGAAGTTTTAACCCCAGATAACCTAATCTTTATCTTTAAAGGATTTGGCTTGACCCTCTATATTTCTCTGATTGCCATCGTCCTCTCTACCCTTATCGGAACAGTGCTAGCCGTCATGAGAAATGGGAAAAATCCTGTCTTACGTATCATCTCCAGCATTTACATCGAGTTTGTGCGTAACGTTCCCAACCTCCTCTGGATTTTCACCATCTTTTTGGTTTTCAAGATGAAATCCACTCCAGCAGGAATCACTGCCTTCACTCTCTTTACCTCAGCAGCTCTAGCTGAGATTATTCGAGGCGGTCTCAATGCCGTAGACAAGGGGCAGTACGAAGCAGGAATGTCACAAGGATTTACTTCTGCTCAAATCCTCTACCACATCATTCTCCCACAAGCTATTCGTAAAATGCTGCCAGCCATCATTTCTCAGTTTGTAACCGTGATTAAGGATACCAGTCTTCTCTACTCTGTTATTGCCCTACAAGAACTCTTTGGAGCCAGCCAAATTCTAATGGGCCGTTATTTTGAACCAGAGCAGGTCTTCAGTCTGTATATCCTGATTGCCCTCATCTACTTCAGCTTCAACCTAGCCATTTCGAGCCTGTCTCATATGCTAGCCAAACGTTGGCAACAAGCTGCAGAATAATACTCTTCGAAAATCTCTTCAAACCACGTCAGCTTCACCTTGCCGTATATATGTTACTGACTTCGTCAGTTCTATCCACAACCTCAAAACAGTGTTTTGAGCAACCTGCGGCTAGCTTCCTAGTTTGCTCTTTGATTTTCATTGAGTATAAACAGCCACTCTCCAGTTCAATTGGAGAGTTTTTTGATGATAGTAAACATTTATAGACCTCAATTTGACACCATACTTTTTCTATGATAAAATGTAACAAATTCGTTTACAACAAATCAAAATCTTAATGAAATGGAATTTTCTATGAAATCAATCAAAGGACTACTCTTTATCATAGCTAGTTTTATCTTGACTATTTTGACTTGGATGAACACTTCTCCCCAATTCATGATTCCAGGACTAGCTTTAACAAGTCTATCTCTAACTTTTATCCTAGCTACTCGTCTCTCGATAATAGAAAGCTGGTTTCACGGTTTGGAAAAGGTCTACACCGTCCACAAATTCACAGCCTTTCTCTCCATCATTCTACTAATCTTTCATAACTTTAGTATGGGCGGTTTGTGGGGCTCTCGCTTAGCTGCTCAGTTTGGCAATCTTGCAATCTATATCTTTATCAGTATCATCCTTGTCGCCTATTTAGGCAAATACATCCAATACGAAGCTTGGCGATGGATTCACCGCCTGGTTTACCTAGCTTACATTTTCGGACTCTTTCACGTCTACATGATGATGGGCAATCGTCTCCTTACATTTAATCTTCTAAGTTTTCTTGTTGGTAGCTATGCCCTTTTAGCCTTATTGGCTGGTTTTTATATCATTTTTCTATATCAAAAGATTGGCTTCCCCTATCTAGGGAAAATTACCAATCTCAAACGCTTAAATCACGATACTAGAGAAATTCAAATCCATCTTATCAGACCTTTCAACTATCAATCAGGACAATTTGCCTTTCTAAAGATTTTCCAAGAGGGCTTTGAAAGTGCTCCGCATCCCTTTTCTATCTCAGGCGGTCATGGTCAAACTCTTTACTTTACTGTCAAAAGTTCAGGCGACCATACCAAGAATATCTATGATAATCTTCAAGTCGGCAGCAAAGTAAGTGTAGACAGAGCTTACGGACACATGATTATAGAAGAAGGACGAGAAAATCAGGTTTGGATTGCTGGAGGCATTGGGATTACCCCCTTCATCTCTTACATCCGTGAACATCCTATTTTAGATAAACAGGTTCACTTCTACTATAGCTTCCGTGGAGATGAAAATGCAGTCTACCTAGATTTACTCCGTAACTATGCTCAGAAAAATCCTAATTTTGAACTCCATCTAGTCGACAGTAGGAAAGACGGCTATCTTAATTTTGAACAAAAAGAAGTGCCCGAACAGGCAACCGTCTATATGTGTGGTCCTCTTTCTATGATGAAATCACTCTCCAAACAGATTAAAAAACAAAATCCAAAAACAGAGCTTATTTACGAAGGATTCAAGTTCAAATAAGCACTCATACTCTCCTGGGAACTCTAGGAGAGTTTTTTATAGCCAAATGAAATAAGACCGGAGCGATGGAATTCTGGCATTCAAATCAATTTCTAAGAATGTTTTATAGTGGAATGAAATAAGATACGAACAAATTGATTAGGAAAATCAAATGAATTTATAGAAATCTTTTAGCAGTCATGATGTCCTATTCCAATTTCAAAATGCTATAGAAGCAGCATTGTGCTAGTCTCGTTTCAGTTTACTATACTAAAACGAGTAGCTTGAAATCAAAAAACCCACCCAATGGGCAGGTTTCATCTGTATTATTCAGCTAGATTAAGCTTTACCTTCTGAACCGAATACGTCGATACGTTCTTCAACTGATGCTTGGATAGCTTTTACACCGTCAGCCAAGAATTTACGTGGATCGAAGAGTTTTTTCTTGTCGTATTCTGCTTCGTTTGCTTCGTAGTCACGAGCAAATTTACGAGTTGCGTTAGCGAATGCGATTTGGCATTCAGTGTTAACGTTAACTTTGGCAACACCAAGTTTGATAGCTGCTTGGATTTGCTCATCAGGAATACCTGAACCACCGTGCAATACGATTGGGAATCCTGGAAGAGCTTCTGTCAATTTTTGCAAGTGGTCAAGGTCAAGACCTTCCCAGTTTGCTGGGTAAGGACCGTGGATGTTACCGATACCAGCTGCCAAGAAGTCGATACCAGTTTCAACCATTGCTTTAGCGTCTTCGATTGGAGCCAATTCACCTTTACCGATGATTCCGTCTTCTTCACCACCGATAGTACCAACTTCAGCTTCTACTGAGATACCTTTAGCGTGTGCTTTTTCAACAACTTCTTTAGCCAATTTAAGGTTTTCTTCAACTGGAAGGTGTGAACCGTCAAACATGATTGAAGTGTAACCAACTTCGATACACTCAAGTGCATCTTCGTAGTGACCGTGGTCAAGGTGGATAGCTACTGGTACAGTGATACCCATTGATTCAACAAGGTTAGCGATCAAGTTGCGAGCAACTTTGTAACCACCCATGTATTTAGCAGCACCCATTGAAGTTTGGATCAAAACTGGAGCTTTTTTAGCTTCTGCTGCACGCAAGATAGCTTGAGTCCACTCAAGGTTGTTTGTGTTAAATCCACCAACTGCATAACCGTTGTCACGAGCTGCTTGGACAAATTTTTCTGCTGAAACGATTGCCATTTTATCAGGCCTCCTGTATATTTTTATGGGTCATCCCATTTACATTGTTCATTTTATCACTTTTTGACAAAAAAATCTAGTTTTTCCCGCAGTTTCGATTGAATTTCTTCTAGCTTCATCTATGTAAACCCTTTCTCTCCCTAGTCTTGGGCGACTTTTGGAAAAGCTATGAAGAAGGTTAAACGATTATCCTCCATCTCGAAACGATAAGGTAATTTTTCATGTTCTAATAGACTCTTGACCACAAAGAGCCCCATCCCAGACCCCTTGGCCTTGCGACTAGCATTGTCAGAAAAAGACTGGGCTAGTTTTTCTTGTTCTTCTGGACTGCAGCTATTTTCTATAAAAAGTTCCCCTTCTCTTTCTCCAATGCCAACCAAGCCGCCTGGAACAGAGTGCTTGATAGCATTACTGATGAGATTAGACAGAATCAACTTCATAACTGATGGGTTTAGATAGGCCTGCTGATGAGTCAAACTATTGTCTATCTGGAGTTCTCTTTCTTTGGCTAGTAAGGCATAATCCTTAACCAGACTTTGCGTCATCTGGTGTAAGTCAATCTTTTCCCTATCATCTCGTAATTCCTGCACAGACGAGAGAGAAAGTATCTGGAGAACGTGGTGATTGAGCTCATCCACAATCCCCAAGGCAACTCCCAGATAGTGCTCTCTATCCTTATAGCGACCGACATTTTCTTTCATGTTTTCGATCAGGATTTTCAAACTAGCCAGCGGTGTTTTCAATTCATGAGAAGCCCCTCGTAGGAATTCGACCTTCATCTTCTCCAGCTGGAGAATAGCTTCATTCTTGTCATGCAAGTCCGCAATGACAGTCAAAAGATGCTGGTAGAGGCTATTGATTTGTTCCTTGAGATCACCAATCTCATCCTTAGAATCCACGCGCAATCGCACTTGAGCATCCAATTCCATCATCCGACGGGTCACCCGCTTGATTTCCAAAATCGGGGCCACAATGGTCCGAGCGTAGATGTAGGCCACCAAGAGGGAAATCAGAAATGATGCCAACAAGGTATAGGGAAGAAACTGGAGACTGATCTGCTCTGCTTCCTTTTGCAAATCCATGGACGCTAAAAACTGGAGAGTCATAGTACCACCGTCCTGCGTTGTCACCTCCCGCTCCTCAATAAAGAGAGAGGTAGTCTGACGGTCCGTATCCAGAGGAAGATTGTCCTTGACTTCTAACTTGTCCTCTGTCATCTCGCCCTTAACAGCCCCCTTAATCTCACTAGTTTGGGAATACAAGTCTAAGACTTGCTCAATGCTCTGCCTATCCTTTCCCTCTAGGGACTGGGCAATGGCTGTTGCCTTCTGACCAATGGTTTCCTGACGGTGGCTCAGATAAGTCGAAGGAAAAAGAAAATAAATGGCTAAATGAAGGCAGATAACTAGAACACTAAATATCGAGAAGGTATAGATAAATATCTTTGTAAATAAACCTGTTCGTTTCATTTTCGCTCCAATTTATAACCAACATTGCGCACAGTGAGGATGCAGTCCAGGTCTAGTTTTTTCCGCAATTCCTTGATATAGACATCAATGACTCGGTCAAAGGGAACCTCATCTGTCGCCTTCCAGACGGCATCGATAATCTGAGAACGGGTCAAGGCCCTTCCTTCATTTTTTACCAGATAATCCAGAATTTCCAACTCTTTGGCATTGATAGCCACTTCTTGACCTGCTAGACTTGCACTGTAGCTCTCAAAATCCACCTTGGCTTCCTTATAAGAGAAGATTCGTCCTGTATCGTAATAGCGCTTGAAAATCGCGTCCACCCTCACTTTTAAGAGGGAGAGGGAGAAGGGCTTTTCCAGATAGCCATCTGCTAGCGAAGCAAAGGCACTCATCTTGTATTCCTCATCCTGAAAGGCAGTCAACATCAAAACAGGAACCTGACTGGTTTTGCGTATCTCAGCTAGTACTTCCAGACCATTGAGCTTGGGCATCTGAATATCCAGTAAAACCAGGGCTACTTGATAGCTGGAAAATTTTTCTAAGGCTTCTTGCCCATCTGCAGCCTCAATGGTTTCATAACCACAATCTGTCAAATAGTCACTGATCCCCTCACGGATCATCGCTTCATCTTCTACAATTAAAATTTTCATACTTTAACTGCTCTCTATTTTTTATTTTTCTTAGAATAAATACCTACTCTATTTCTATTATAGCCTCTTACTGGCCTTTTGTCTGTAAGCAACTGACCACTAGATAAAACAAAGAGAGCCTATCGCTCTCTCTGCTTGCATTTCACTCCCTATGGAATGAAGGTTATTTGGTTTTTAAACTAGTGGGACTTTTTTAAAAGGCTGTAGTCCTTACTAGTTGTGTCTTAGCTTATTTTGTAAACTCTACAACATAATCATAGCCTTTTTCTGTTTTCGCCCCAAAGTAGAAATCATTTACTCTATATCCACGACTTTCAACCTTAGCGATTTTAGCTTTGATTACTTCTTTGACTTCTTCTTCACTAGCATTTTTTGGAAGTTTGATAGTAGTCTCTCCATCTACATCCAATGCACCAGCTATACCTGGGAGAGTTTTTAGGTTGAAGTAAATGTTAACATTCACAGTTTCTTTTGCTTCTGTTGATCTCTTAGCCCTTCTTTGAACTAATGGAGCTTTTCTAAAACCTGTATTATTAGCTGATGCAGATTTAGATTCTTTTGTGAATTCTACAACATAATCATAGCTATCTCCACCTTCAATGATTTGATCTAAGTCTGTTTTTGACGTAACTGTAAAGCCTTGTTTTTTAAGTTTCTCGATTTGGGCTTTTGTTTTTTCTTCAACAGCTCGTTTTAATTCCTCTTTAGATGTCTCTCCAGAAAAAGTAAGCACATTTTCTCCACCTAATTCTCCTAATGCTCCAGCTATATCTTTAAGAGATGTTAAATTATAGTAGACATTTATGTGTTTAGTTTTATTAGACAAATCTCTTTTTACAACTTTTTTAGCTCTAACTTGAACTTTTGGTGCAATTCTAAAACCTGTAGTTCCTGTAGTTTCCTTAGTGAAAGTTACTACGTAGTTAAAGTTTTTCACAGTAGTATCTTGCTCGAATACTATTTCTTCTTTTACTTTATACCCATGTTTATTTAATTCTTGAACTTTAGCTTGAATTTTTTCTTTTACTAATTCTTTTGCCTGTGCTTCACTCGTTCCAGCAGGAATCGTAACGGTATTTTTTTCACCAGGATCACCAAAGAAGCCTGGAATATCTTTCATACCATCAAAATTATAATAAATAGAGACTGTGTTTTGAGGTTCCTCAATACTTCTACGACGACGAGTTACTCGAGGTTGGTAAGTTCCTGCACTTCGGAAGCCTGAGTCACCAGTTGTAGAACTGTCCGACGTTGCCGCAGGTTGTGCTTGTGGTGAGTCTTCAGATGAGGACGGCTGAGAAGATGGATTGCTAGAAGTTAGTGCGCTGTTTGCTACTGTACTATTTTCATCTATAGTTGTTCCACCAGCATGACTTTCGATTGGTTTCTTGAAATCAGGTCCATCATGTTCTACACCTGGAGTCTCAATTTCACGTAGTTTATCTCGATATTCATCTATCAGATCAGCTTGTTTATCTGTATCTTGCTCGCTTTTGAGTTTATTATGGTACTCTTCAGTGAGTTGCTTCACTTTTTCAAGTGCTTCTTTTTTCTTATCCTCATTTAAAGTACTCTTATTGATCTCTGCGTCTTTTGTTTTCCTATCGTCATCAATCGCAGCTTTATTACTATCTTTGGTATCTTCTTCTAAAGACTTCTCTGAACCCTGATGTTCCACAGCTGGTTCATCGTCTTGAGGTTTTTCTTCATTAGAAGTTGAATCGTTTGAGTTGCCATCAGTTGTAACGTCTGTTGATGAATTTGAAGTATTTCCCGTTGTAGCAGTCGTTGATTCTGGAGCTGTTGATTCAGTTGATGAACTTGAGTCAGCTGAATTACTTGTTGCACTTGATGAAGCCGTATTGTCTGTAGACGGTTGTTCTTCTGTGACTGGTGTTCCTTCTGCTACTGGATTTTCTGATTCACCTTCGTTAGGCGCCTCATTTGTAGAGTCTACTGCTGGCGCTGGTGTGGCTGTTTCAGTAGTTGCAGATGTTCCTGCTTCTGCTGACTCTTCTGCTTTTACTTCTTTTTCTGTTGCTTCTGGTGTTGTTACCGCTTCTTCTTTAGAATCAGCTGACGGTGCATTTGTTGCGCTATCTTGTTTTCCTGTCTCACCAACAGAAGTTTTATCTGTATTACCTGCTTCACTTGAAGTTGTGCCTTCTGCCACAGTATTATCTTCATTTGCGGTTTCGGATACTGAAGGCGCTGGTTCTGGTTCTGTTAGTTCAGATGTCTCTGGACCTTCTGCTTTCGAGTCTTTACCTTCTTCCCCTGCTGCTGAATCCACTGTTCCTTCAGGTGTATCTTCCTTTGGAGTTGTATTTGCTTCTGTTCCTGATTCTTCAGCTTCTTTTCCTTCATCTCCTGCTGTTGTTCCCACTTCTTTTGGAGCTGGTTGTTCTTCTTTATTTTCCGAAGTTGTACCCTCTACCACTGGTGTTTCTGAAACTTCTGCTTTCGGAGCTGAACTTCCTGATTGTTCTGTAGTTTCATCATTTGAAGGAGTAGCGTCTGTTACCGTAGTGGATCCACCTGAATCAGTACTAGTTGTAGCACCTGTTGATGGATTATTTGATGTTTCGACGTTACCTTCTTCTCCTGCTGGCGCTGTCTCCTCAACTTTCGGAGTTACTCCTTCTGTTCCTTCAGCTCCATTTGCCGCTGATTCTGTTGAAGCTGGTGCTGATTCTGCTGTTCCTGTAGATGTTCCTTCAGTTGTTGACTCTGCTTCTTTAGGCTCAGTTGGTTTCGCTGACTCTGGCTCTATTCCTTCAGCTTCCTTTGCTACTTCTTCTGTTGAAGATGGTGTTTCTGGTTTTGATGGTGCTGGGGTTTCTTCTGCTGGTTGATCTTGTTCTCCTGAAGTGCCTTCCTCTACCACTGGCGCTGGTTCTGTCGGTTCAGCTGACGCCTCTGGTTGTTCAACTTTCGGTGCTTCTATTTTTCCTTCAGTTGCATCTTCTTTAGGTGTTGGAGTAGTTGGCTCTTCAACTTTCGGCGTTGGAGTTTCTGCATTTGGTTCAGATGGTTTCGCTGCCTCTGACTCTGTTCCTTTTGGTTCAGTTGCTACTTCTTCTGTTGAAGCTGGGGTTTCTGGTTTTGATAGTGCTGGAGTTTCTTCTGCTGGTTGACCTTGTTCTCCTGAAGTTGTAACATCTGACGCTGGCTCTGCTGATTCTGTTGGCTCTTCCACTTTTGTCGCTGGAGTCGCTGGCTTCTCTTCTTTCGGCGCTGGTCTTACCACCTCGGGTGCTGTTTCTTTTGGTGCTGGGGTAGTCGCTGCGTCTTCTGCTTTCGGTGCTGATGCCGTTGGTTCTTCAGTTTTAAGCGCTGGCGCCGCTGGTTCCTCTACTTTTGATGCTGGTGCTACTGGGGTAAGTCCTTCACCTGATTCTTCCGCTCTTTCCACTACTGGTGCTGATACAGGCTGATAGACTGAGCTATAGTTCACAGTCATTTTTTCAACTTTCTCAGTGACATCTGTTAATTCAAAGGTAACATCTTTTGTTTCCTGATCTTTCTTGAGCAAGACTTCGTAAGTGCGAACTTCGCCACTTGCACCGCTTTCTTTGATGACAATCTTGTGTTTTGTGACTGTATCTGAAACCGTTTCAGCTTCGGTAAAGTACAATTCATTGTGCGGTAAGAATAAATTCTTGCCTGAAGCTTGATTCATTTCTTGGAGTACATCTACAGGGATATTACTTGCTTCGCTGATAACACTTAATGTATCTCCCCATTTAATGACATACTTAAATAAATCACCTTCTTTTTGAAGGTCAGCTTTCACTTCCTCAACTGTTCTGGCTACCCAGACACCATCTTGTTCACTGGCTGACACAGTTGGAGCTAAAAAGCCCAGACCTAGCAAAATCACACCTGTCGCAACAATTGCACCAGTTCTCAATTTTCTAAAGCCACGGAGGGACAAGCTTCCTCTAACATTTGTTTGTCTCATAATGTTTATTTTTCCTCACTATTCTATATTTTCCAAGGTAGACCCTGCCTAGGTCTACTAGCCTATGTTTGCGATATGGATAGGCTTCTACAGATTTATCTATCTATTTTCAAGATAAGATTTCTATAGATTTTTATGCACAATTCCATATATAAGTTGCGAAACTCCTTTCTAATAAATTCCATAACCTTAGTATATCATATTTAAGTACTAAAGTACAAAGAAAGCAACTGAAAGCAATGATTGTTACCATTGCTTTCTGCTTCATTTATCATTTTAAAACTTTCAGTTGCTAGCCTCATTTTTCAGTCTGGCATCAGTATTATTCACCATCCAGCAAGAGCTCTTTTGGTTGTTTTCTAAGGAGATTGCTTGAAGCAAGCGCCATAACGAGAACCACTAGAACCAAGGCTAGGACAAAGACGATGATAAAGTCTGATGTCTGAATGGAAATATCTAGGCTCGACAAGGTCTTGTTAAAGCCATCTACTTCTGCACCACCACCAAGGTTAGAGGCTTGAGCCGCCTTGCTAGCCTGTTTGGCAACACCTGAAGTCACATTGGCAAGGACAGTGTTTCCAATCGCACGAGCTGTGTAGTTGGCTAGGAAATATGATGCAACAAGAGCTGGGATAGCAATCAAAATCGATTCAGTGATGAATTGACCCAAGATACTTGCCTGCTTGAGACCGATAGAGAGGAGAATTCCCACCTCCTTGCGACGAGCGTTAATCCAAAGACTGAGCAATAGGGCAAGGAGAAGGACTGAGAAGCTCAAGCTACCCCAGAAGAGGAGGTTGGCCATCTTGTACATACCAGAGATGGATTGCTCAAGAGCTGGGTAGTTAGAGGAGCTCTTCACCAGTGTATAGCTCTTCCAGTTGATACCACTTATGCCATTCAACTCTTTCATAACATCATCCAAGTTCTTGTCCGCTGTTACAAAGAAGGTTGCGTCCCCATAAATAGCTGTGTCTTCTGTGTATCCATAAAGTTTAGCCGCCGTGTGAATGTCTGTGATGGCTGTGTTTTCGTAAAGCTCTTGTGAGTAAGTTACTGCCGACTTATTGTGGCCATCAAAGAGTCCCTTGATTGTCACTTCGACTGTTTCCTTGGCACCTTTTTCATTGTCTGCATCGTAGATATTAGAGTCCAGTTTAACCTTGTCCCCTACTTTCCAGCCGTATTTGGCTGCCAAGTCCTTGTGCAGGAGGATCTTGTCCTTGTCGTCGTTTGTTAGGTGCTCTCCTTCGACCAGCTTATAAGAACCAGAGACAAACTTGTCTTCTTTAGAGGAGTCATTAACACCCGTAATCATCAAGCTACTTCCAAAATGTTTGGCACGGTCAGGTGTCAGATTTTTCTTGGTATCTGGCGTTTCGATAAGTTCATAGCCAGTCAAATCTCCGATAGCGTTGATGCGTTTCACATAAGACTCAATGGCCTTGTTTTCGGTGATTTTTTTGATGTCCTCACCCTTAATATTCCCAGCACCACGTGGCGTTCCTTGATTGACGCGACGATTGATTTGCATGGAGAAGCTGTTGGTGATATTTTTAAAGGTCTCCTGAGAAGCTTTGGCAGTAGCTCCCTTAATTGACAAGCCGACCAAACTCAAGCTCGCCATGAGGAGAATAATCAGGAAGATGACAATCGATTTGAAAAACTTCCTTGTAACATAGGCAAATGCGTTGTGTAACATAGGTTCCCTTTCTAGATTTTATTCTATTTTATAGTTCGAACAGAAAAAGCTCGTATTATTTCGTAGTATTGCGAGTTTCAGTCAGTTTCTTATCCTTCAACTCAAGTGTAATATCTGACGCTTGTGCCACTTCTTTGCTGTGAGTTACGACGATGACACATTTACCTGTTTTCTGGGCAAGTGATTTGAGCAGTTCGACAATATCTCCAGCAGTTTTAGGATCCAGATTTCCTGTTGGCTCATCTGCAAGAATAACTGGAGCTTCCGAGACCAAACTACGAGCAATGGCAACACGTTGCTGTTGGCCACCTGATAACTGGAGAACATTCCGCTTGATCTGACTTTCATCCAAACCAAGCTCAAGCAGTGTATCCTTGCTTGCCTTTTTATTGACCAAGCGGATATTTTCCAGCGGAGAAAGATAATCTATCAAGTTATAATTTTGAAAGACCAGGGAAATATGGTGCATGCGATGGTAGGAATACCCCTTCTTACGAATGTCCTCGCCTTGGAAAAGGATAGAACCTTCAACAGGACTATCTAAACCAGCAAGGAGGGACAAGAGAGTGGATTTCCCCGCTCCTGACTCACCAATAATACTGTAAAATTTCCCGGGTTCAAAATGATAATTGATCTGATATAGGACTGCTTCAGCAGTGTTCTTATAACGGTAGGTAAGATCTTGTAATTGTAATAAAGTCATGATTTCTCCTTCTTATACTCAATGAAAATCAAAGTTCAAACTAGGAATCTAGCAGCAGGTTGCTCAAAGCACAGCTTTGAGGTTGCAGATACAGCTAACGCGGTTTGAAGAGATTTTCGAAGAGTATTAACTAATAGATGATAAAATTTCTTTAGGCGATTTTCTAAATAAGAATAGGAAACAAAGGGCTACAGACAAGCAACTAAGCAGAACTAGAAAAACATAGGATTCTGCAAAAGATAGGATACTGGTTGATAAACTGCTTGCTTTAGCTAGCGTGTCTTGTAGGGCTGCCTGGTCTCCACTTGCTAGTAGGGTTTGGAGTAGGTAAGTTGTGATTGCGTTTCCTGCAGCAAATGCTGGAAGCAAAGCACCTAGAGATACCAAAACTACCTCTAAACAGAATTGTAGGAAGATCGAGCTCTTGCCTTTTCCAAGTGCAAGTAAAATTCCCACTTCGTAGACCCTTTCTCTCAACCAGAGAGACAAAACAAGAATTAAGGCCCCTGCTCCTGCTATCAGCATCCCATAAAGGAAGATGGTCAGAAAGGTTTGGAAGGTTGCAACTGAATCTTTGATTTGTTCAAAAGCCTTGTTTTCCTTCTCGACTTGGTAACCTTGACTTTCTAAGGACAAGTTTTCTACCTGCTTCATGAGTTCGTCCATTTCCTTAGGATTTTCTACATAAAAGCGCGCTGCACTGACTTGAGCTTCACTATTTCCCAAAAGGGGCTGGCTACTTTCATAGTCTGTAAAGACCTGGTTTTCACTGAAGTCAGAAGACAAGCCTGTGAATTTCTCCTGTTTTTTACCAGAAAAGATGCCAACGATTTCATACTCAACTGTGTGTCCTTTGCCAGCTTCTGACTGTCCAGCATCCAAGCGAAGCTTGTCATGAAGCGAAAGACCGTTCTTCTTAGCCAACTCTTCGTGGATGAGAATTTTCTTTGAATCTCCTTTTTGAAGGTGTCGCCCTTCTTTTAGATTAAAAGCCGAGCTAGTAAAGGTCACATCCTTGGATGAATCCTCAAGAGCCGTTAAGCTGACCAAGTTCTTGTCCGCAGCTGACAAATCATCACGTTCTACGCTCTGCTCACCACTCACCGCTTCCTTGTCTTTTAATTTTGCGACCGTCTCGAGTTCGGGAGAGACATGTTCCAGCCCCTTAATCTTGCTTACAGATGCTAGGTCTGACAGCTTGAAAGTCTGACCATTCTCTATCTTCTTAATAGAAAAAGAGGTATTGAGTGATTTGTAAAGATTGATTTCAACTGTTTTGTTGGACTTCATCAGAGTCAAACAGGCTGAAATTCCGGCCAATAGGACCAATAAAATCAGAAATAAAATAAAACTTCTCAGTCGTTTTCTGCTGACATAAGCCCAAGCTCTTTGGATTGGATTCATTTGTCACCTCCATATTTGTAAGACTATTATAAAACCCAAATATGAAATGTTTATGAAATACGAAAAAATTTCGGCTCTATAATATTTGTAGTGGGTAAATCCTCTATAGATATTATGGAGCCTATTTTTGTATAGAAAAAAAGTCCCATAAGATCTATAATGAAAAGCGACCAAACAACTCATTAGAAAGATTCATATGGAACAATTACATTTTATCACAAAACTGCTCGATATCAAAGACCCTAATATCCAATTTATGGATATCATCAATAGGGATACACACAAGGAAATTATCGCTAAACTGGATTATGAGGCCCCCTCTTGTCCTGATTGCGAAAGTCAAATGAAGAAATATGACTTTCAAAAACCGTCTAAAATTCCTTACCTCGAAACGACTGGTATGCCTACTAGAATACTTCTTAAAAAGCGTCGATTTAAGTGCTATCATTGCTCTAAAATAATGGTCTCAGAGACCCCTCTCGTCAAGAAGAATCACCAAATCCCTCGTATTATCAACCAAAAAATTGCGCAAAAGTTGATTGAAAAGACTTCTATGACCGATATCGCTCATCAACTGGCTATTTCAACTTCAACTGTCATTCGCAAGCTTAATGACTTCCGTTTTAAGCCTGATTTTTCTAGTCTTCCTAAGATTATGTCCTGGGACGAGTATGCCTTCACTAAGGGAAAGATGAGTTTCATTGCACAAGATTTTGATAATCTCAACATCATCACTGTTCTTGAAGGCAGAACACAGGCTATCATACGAAATCACTTTCTGCGCTACGATAGAGTCGTTCGTTGTCAGGTGAAAATCATTACGATGGATATGTTTAGTCCTTATTATGACTTGGCTAAACAGCTTTTTCCATGTGCTAAAATTGTTCTAGATCGTTTTCATATTGTGCAACACTTAAGCCGTGCTATAAGTCGTGTCCGTGTTCAAATCATGAATCAATTTGAGCGAAAATCCCATGAATATAAGGCTATTAAACGCTACTGGAAACTCATTCAACAGGATAGTCGTAAATTGAGTGATAAACGATTTTATCGCCCTACTTTTCGTATGCACTTGACGAATAAAGAAATTCTAGATAAGCTTTTGAGCTATTCAGAAGACTTGAAACACCACTACAATGTCTATCAACTCTTACTCTTTCACTTTCAGAACAAGGAGCCAGACAAATTTTTCGGACTCATTGAGGACAATCTTAAACAGATTCATCCTCTTTTTCAGACTGTCTTTAAAACCTTCCTCAAGGATAAAGAAAAGATTGTCAATGCCCTTCAACTACCTTATTCTAATGCCAAATTAGAAGCAACTAATAATCTCATCAAACTTATCAAACGAAATGCCTTTGGATTTCGGAACTTTGAAAACTTCAAAAAAAGGATTTTTATCGCTCTCAACATCAAAAAAGAAAGGACGAATTTCGTCCTTTCTAGATCTTAGCTTTTCTTCAACCCACTACAGTTGACAAAGAGCCAAAATTTCAAAAAGAGCAACGGCTTTCACCGTTGCTCTTTCGAGTACTATTCTAGCTAGTTTCCGACTAGTCTAAGCTTAACTTATCTTAACTGAGTAAGAATAGCTTTGAGTTTATCAATCAACTCATCTTCTGTGTGGTCAGACTCTTTCTCATTGGCTAGGAAGGCAACTGCTTGAGCGAGAGTTTCTCGTGCTTTGTCGAGAACTTTCGCATCTACATTTGTAAGGTCGCTTTCTTGCAGAACCTTAGTTAATTCCTTGGTCAATTTCTTGAGTTCTGACTCTTTCTTACGACGCGCGATGAGGAAGAGAAGGAGACCAAGAAGGGCGAGAAGGCTGCCAATCATCGTACCGTATGGAAGATGACCTTGCTCTTTCCTTGTTTCTTTCGTTTCTTCTTCATCCTTAGTCGCTTGCTTGCCTTTCAAGGATGCGAGTGCTTCTTTGACCTTGGCAGTCATCTCTCTCAAGCCTGCTTCTGTCAAGTCAGCATTTCTAAGGGCTTCTTGACCCTCTCCGAGAATAATCTTCGCAGCGTCGATGACAGATTGATCAATACCATCCAAGTCTTTCAAACGAGTTTCCAATTCTTCAACCAATCGAGCAAGTTCAGACTTGTCAACAGGACGAGTCTCACTAGGAGTTGCTGTATCGCCTGAATTGCTTGGAGTGCTTGTAGAAACTGGTGTTTCTTGAGCTGGAGTACTTGCTTGAGCCTGTCCAACAGTAGACGATGGAGTAGCAGGGGTGGTGTTGCTACTATCGTCGGTCGTCACACTAGGCGCTGGAGTGTTGCCACTGTTACCTGGTGTCGCATTATTGCTATTGCTATCAGCAGGAGTGGTAGTACCGCCGCTGTTAGTATTGCCACCATTGTTAGTGTTAGCACTGTCGTCAGTGTTGCCACCATTGTTAGTGTTAGTACCGCCGTTATTAGTGTTAGTACTGTCGTCAGGACGTGGAGTTGGTGTTGGATTTGGACGAGGAGCAGGCTGAGGATTGATGTTATCGACATCTTGCAAGCCTGCTTTGGCTTCCGCAAGTTTTTGCTTAGCTGCCTCTACTTTCGCTTTCGCATCCGCTACGTCTTGTTCCGTTGCGTTCGCGTTCGCAATCACTTCCTCAGCTTTTTCTACAGCTTCGTTAGCTTTAGTCTTCGCGTCTTCATAAGCTTGTTTACTTGCTTCTGTCTTACCTGCTGTTGCTGCGCCTTGGGCAACGTCTGCTTTCAAGCCGTCTTTGGCTTGAGTAAGTTCTGTCTTATCGACATCTTGCAAGCCTGCTTTGGCTTCCGCAAGTTTTTGCTTAGCTGCCTCTACTTTCGCTTTCGCATCCGCTACGTCTTGTTCCGTTGCGTTCGCGTTCGCAATCACTTCCTCAGCTTTTTCTACAGCTTCGTTAGCTTTAGTCTTCGCGTCTTCATAAGCTTGTTTACTTGCTTCTGTCTTACCTGCTGTTGCTGCGCCTGCGTTAACGTCTTCTTTCAAGGCGTCTTTGGCTTGAGTAAGTTTTGTCTTATCGACATCTTGCAAGCCTGCTTTGGCTTTATCAAGTTTGTCCTTAGCGTCGTCTACTTTCGCTTTCGCATCCGCTACCTCTTGTTCGGTTGCGTTCGCGTTGCCAATCACGTTTTCAGCTTCGGTTACCGCTGTGTTCGCGTTGTTCTTAGCTGTTTCGTAGGCTGCTTTACTTGCTTCTGTCTTACCAGCTGTTGCTGCGCCTGCGTTAACGTCTTCTTTCAAGGCGTCTTTGGCTTGAGTAAGTTTTGTCTTATCGACATCTTGCAAGCCTGCTTTGGCTTTATCAAGTTTGTCCTTAGCGTCGTCTACTTTCGCTTTCGCATCCGCTACCTCTTGTTCGGTTGCGTTCGCGTTGCCAATCACGTTTTCAGCTTCGGTTACCGCTGTGTTCGCGTTGTTCTTAGCTGTTTCGTAGGCTGCTTTACTTGCTTCTGTCTTACCTGCTGTTGCTGCGCCTTGGGCAACGTCTGCTTTCAAGCCGTCTTTGGCTTGAGTAAGTTCTGTCTTATCGACATCTTGCAAGCCTGCTTTGGCTTCCGCAAGTTTTTGCTTAGCTGCCTCTACTTTCGCTTTCGCATCCGCTACGTCTTGTTCCGTTGCGTTCGCGTTCGCAATCACTTCCTCAGCTTTTTCTACAGCTTCGTTAGCTTTAGTCTTCGCGTCTTCATAAGCTTGTTTACTTGCTTCTGTCTTACCTGCTGTTGCTGCGCCTTGGGCAACGTCTGCTTTCAAGCCGTCTTTGGCTTGAGTAAGTTCTGTCTTATCGACATCTTGCAAGCCTGCTTTGGCTTTATCAAGTTTGTCCTTAGCGTCGTCTACTTTCGCTTTCGCATCCGCTACCTCTTGTTCGGTTGCGTTCGCGTTGCCAATCACGTTTTCAGCTTCGGTTACCGCTGTGTTCGCGTTGTTCTTAGCTGTTTCGTAGGCTGCTTTACTTGCTTCTGTCTTACCAGCTGTTGCTGCGCCTGCGTTAACGTCTTCTTTCAAGGCGTCTTTGGCTTGAGTAAGTTTTGTCTTATCGACATCTTGCAAGCCTGCTTTGGCTTTATCAAGTTTGTCCTTAGCGTCGTCTACTTTCGCTTTCGCATCCGCTACCTCTTGTTCGGTTGCGTTCGCGTTGCCAATCACGTTTTCAGCTTCGGTTACCGCTGTGTTCGCGTTGTTCTTAGCTGTTTCGTAGGCTGCTTTACTTGCTTCTGTCTTACCAGCTGTTGCTGCGCCTGCGTTAACGTCTTCTTTCAAGGCGTCTTTGGCTTGAGTAAGTTTTGTCTTATCGACATCTTGCAAGCCTGCTTTGGCTTTATCAAGTTTGTCCTTAGCGTCGTCTACTTTCGCTTTCGCATCCGCTACCTCTTGTTCGGTTGCGTTCGCGTTGCCAATCACGTTTTCAGCTTCGGTTACCGCTGTGTTCGCGTTGTTCTTAGCTGTTTCGTAGGCTGCTTTACTTGCTTCTGTCTTACCAGCTGTTGCTGCGCCTGCGTTAACGTCTTCTTTCAAGGCGTCTTTGGCTTGAGTAAGTTCTGTCTTATCGACATCTTGCAAGCCTGCTTTGGCTTCCGCAAGTTTTTGCTTAGCTGCCTCTACTTTCGCTTTCGCATCCGCTACGTCTTGTTCCGTTGCGTTCGCGTTCGCAATCACTTCCTCAGCTTTTTCTACAGCTTCGTTAGCTTTAGTCTTCGCGTCTTCATAAGCTTGTTTACTTGCTTCTGTCTTACCTGCTGTTGCTGCGCCTGCGTTAACGTCTTCTTTCAAGGCGTCTTTGGCTTGAGTAAGTTTTGTCTTATCGACATCTTGCAAGCCTGCTTTGGCTTTATCAAGTTTGTCCTTAGCGTCGTCTACTTTCGCTTTCGCATCCGCTACCTCTTGTTCGGTTGCGTTCGCGTTGCCAATCACGTTTTCAGCTTCGGTTACCGCTGTGTTCGCGTTGTTCTTAGCTGTTTCGTAGGCTGCTTTACTTGCTTCTGTCTTACCAGCTGTTGCTGCGCCTGCGTTAACGTCTTCTTTCAAGGCGTCTTTGGCTTGAGTAAGTTTTGTCTTATCGACATCTTGCAAGCCTGCTTTGGCTTTATCAAGTTTGTCCTTAGCGTCGTCTACTTTCGCTTTCGCATCCGCTACCTCTTGTTCGGTTGCGTTCGCGTTGCCAATCACGTTTTCAGCTTCGGTTACCGCTGTGTTCGCGTTGTTCTTAGCTGTTTCGTAGGCTGCTTTACTTGCTTCTGTCTTACCTGCTGTTGCTGCGCCTGCGTTAACGTCTTCTTTCAAGGCGTCTTTGGCTTGAGTAAGTTTTGTCTTATCGACATCTTGCAAGCCTGCTTTGGCTTTATCAAGTTTGTCCTTAGCGTCGTCTACTTTCGCTTTCGCATCCGCTACCTCTTGTTCGGTTGCGTTCGCGTTGCCAATCACGTTTTCAGCTTCGGTTACCGCTGTGTTCGCGTTGTTCTTAGCTGTTTCGTAGGCTGCTTTACTTGCTTCTGTCTTACCAGCTGTTGCTGCGCCTGCGTTAACGTCTTCTTTCAAGGCGTCTTTGGCTTGAGTAAGTTCTGTCTTATCGACATCTTGCAAGCCTGCTTTGGCTTCCGCAAGTTTTTGCTTAGCTGCCTCTACTTTCGCTTTCGCATCCGCTACGTCTTGTTCCGTTGCGTTCGCGTTCGCAATCACTTCCTCAGCTTTTTCTACAGCTTCGTTAGCTTTAGTCTTCGCGTCTTCATAAGCTTGTTTACTTGCTTCTGTCTTACCTGCTGTTGCTGCGCCTGCGTTAACGTCTTCTTTCAAGGCGTCTTTGGCTTGAGTAAGTTTTGTCTTATCGACATCTTGCAAGCCTGCTTTGGCTTTATCAAGTTTGTCCTTAGCGTCGTCTACTTTCGCTTTCGCATCCGCTACCTCTTGTTCGGTTGCGTTCGCGTTGCCAATCACGTTTTCAGCTTCGGTTACCGCTGTGTTCGCGTTGTTCTTAGCTGTTTCGTAGGCTGCTTTACTTGCTTCTGTCTTACCAGCTGTTGCTGCGCCTGCGTTAACGTCTTCTTTCAAGGCGTCTTTGGCTTGAGTAAGTTTTGTCTTATCGACATCTTGCAAGCCTGCTTTGGCTTTATCAAGTTTGTCCTTAGCGTCGTCTACTTTCGCTTTCGCATCCGCTACCTCTTGTTCGGTTGCGTTCGCGTTGCCAATCACGTTTTCAGCTTCGGTTACCGCTGTGTTCGCGTTGTTCTTAGCTGTTTCGTAGGCTGCTTTACTTGCTTCTGTCTTACCTGCTGTTGCTGCGCCTTGGGCAACGTCTGCTTTCAAGCCGTCTTTGGCTTGAGTAAGTTCTGTCTTATCGACATCTTGCAAGCCTGCTTTGGCTTCCGCAAGTTTTTGCTTAGCTGCCTCTACTTTCGCTTTCGCATCCGCTACGTCTTGTTCCGTTGCGTTCGCGTTCGCAATCACTTCCTCAGCTTTTTCTACAGCTTCGTTAGCTTTAGTCTTCGCGTCTTCATAAGCTTGTTTACTTGCTTCTGTCTTACCTGCTGTTGCTGCGCCTGCGTTAACGTCTTCTTTCAAGGCGTCTTTGGCTTGAGTAAGTTTTGTCTTATCGACATCTTGCAAGCCTGCTTTGGCTTTATCAAGTTTGTCCTTAGCGTCGTCTACTTTCGCTTTCGCATCCGCTACCTCTTGTTCGGTTGCGTTCGCGTTGCCAATCACGTTTTCAGCTTCGGTTACCGCTGTGTTCGCGTTGTTCTTAGCTGTTTCGTAGGCTGCTTTACTTGCTTCTGTCTTACCAGCTGTTGCTGCGCCTGCGTTAACGTCTTCTTTCAAGGCGTCTTTGGCTTGAGTAAGTTTTGTCTTATCGACATCTTGCAAGCCTGCTTTGGCTTTATCAAGTTTGTCCTTAGCGTCGTCTACTTTCGCTTTCGCATCCGCTACCTCTTGTTCGGTTGCGTTCGCGTTGCCAATCACGTTTTCAGCTTCGGTTACCGCTGTGTTCGCGTTGTTCTTAGCTGTTTCGTAGGCTGCTTTACTTGCTTCTGTCTTACCAGCTGTTGCTGCGCCTGCGTTAACGTCTTCTTTCAAGGCGTCTTTGGCTTGAGTAAGTTCTGTCTTATCGACATCTTGCAAGCCTGCTTTGGCTTCCGCAAGTTTTTGCTTAGCTGCCTCTACTTTCGCTTTCGCATCCGCTACGTCTTGTTCCGTTGCGTTCGCGTTCGCAATCACTTCCTCAGCTTTTTCTACAGCTTCGTTAGCTTTAGTCTTCGCGTCTTCATAAGCTTGTTTACTTGCTTCTGTCTTACCTGCTGTTGCTGCGCCTGCGTTAACGTCTTCTTTCAAGGCGTCTTTGGCTTGAGTAAGTTTTGTCTTATCGACATCTTGCAAGCCTGCTTTGGCTTTATCAAGTTTGTCCTTAGCGTCGTCTACTTTCGCTTTCGCATCCGCTACCTCTTGTTCGGTTGCGTTCGCGTTGCCAATCACGTTTTCAGCTTCGGTTACCGCTGTGTTCGCGTTGTTCTTAGCTGTTTCGTAGGCTGCTTTACTTGCTTCTGTCTTACCAGCTGTTGCTGCGCCTGCGTTAACGTCTTCTTTCAAGGCGTCTTTGGCTTGAGTAAGTTTTGTCTTATCGACATCTTGCAAGCCTGCTTTGGCTTTATCAAGTTTGTCCTTAGCGTCGTCTACTTTCGCTTTCGCATCCGCTACCTCTTGTTCGGTTGCGTTCGCGTTGCCAATCACGTTTTCAGCTTCGGTTACCGCTGTGTTCGCGTTGTTCTTAGCTGTTTCGTAGGCTGCTTTACTTGCTTCTGTCTTACCTGCTGTTGCTGCGCCTGCGTTAACGTCTTCTTTCAAGGCGTCTTTGGCTTGAGTAAGTTTTGTCTTATCGACATCTTGCAAGCCTGCTTTGGCTTTATCAAGTTTGTCCTTAGCGTCGTCTACTTTCGCTTTCGCATCCGCTACCTCTTGTTCGGTTGCGTTCGCGTTGCCAATCACGTTTTCAGCTTCGGTTACCGCTGTGTTCGCGTTGTTCTTAGCTGTTTCGTAGGCTGCTTTACTTGCTTCTGTCTTACCAGCTGTTGCTGCGCCTGCGTTAACGTCTTCTTTCAAGGCGTCTTTGGCTTGAGTAAGTTCTGTCTTATCGACATCTTGCAAGCCTGCTTTGGCTTCCGCAAGTTTTTGCTTAGCTGCCTCTACTTTCGCTTTCGCATCCGCTACGTCTTGTTCCGTTGCGTTCGCGTTCGCAATCACTTCCTCAGCTTTTTCTACAGCTTCGTTAGCTTTAGTCTTCGCGTCTTCATAAGCTTGTTTACTTGCTTCTGTCTTACCTGCTGTTGCTGCGCCTGCGTTAACGTCTTCTTTCAAGGCGTCTTTGGCTTGAGTAAGTTTTGTCTTATCGACATCTTGCAAGCCTGCTTTGGCTTTATCAAGTTTGTCCTTAGCGTCGTCTACTTTCGCTTTCGCATCCGCTACCTCTTGTTCGGTTGCGTTCGCGTTGCCAATCACGTTTTCAGCTTCGGTTACCGCTGTGTTCGCGTTGTTCTTAGCTGTTTCGTAGGCTGCTTTACTTGCTTCTGTCTTACCAGCTGTTGCTGCGCCTGCGTTAACGTCTTCTTTCAAGGCGTCTTTGGCTTGAGTAAGTTTTGTCTTATCGACATCTTGCAAGCCTGCTTTGGCTTTATCAAGTTTGTCCTTAGCGTCGTCTACTTTCGCTTTCGCATCCGCTACCTCTTGTTCGGTTGCGTTCGCGTTGCCAATCACGTTTTCAGCTTCGGTTACCGCTGTGTTCGCGTTGTTCTTAGCTGTTTCGTAGGCTGCTTTACTTGCTTCTGTCTTACCAGCTGTTGCTGCGCCTGCGTTAACGTCTTCTTTCAAGGCGTCTTTGGCTTGAGTAAGTTTTGTCTTATCGACATCTTGCAAGCCTGCTTTGGCTTTATCAAGTTTGTCCTTAGCGTCGTCTACTTTCGCTTTCGCATCCGCTACGTCTTGTTCCGTTGCGTTCGCGTTCGCAATCACTTCCTCAGCTTTTTCTACAGCTTCGTTAGCTTTAGTCTTCGCGTCTTCATAAGCTTGTTTACTTGCTTCTGTCTTACCTGCTGTTGCTGCGCCTTGGGCAACGTCTGCTTTCAAGCCGTCTTTGGCTTGAGTAAGTTCTGTCTTATCGACATCTTGCAAGCCTGCTTTGGCTTCCGCAAGTTTTTGCTTAGCTGCCTCTACTTTCGCTTTCGCATCCGCTACGTCTTGTTCCGTTGCGTTCGCGTTCGCAATCACTTCCTCAGCTTTTTCTACAGCTTCGTTAGCTTTAGTCTTCGCGTCTTCATAAGCTTGTTTACTTGCTTCTGTCTTACCTGCTGTTGCTGCGCCTGCGTTAACGTCTTCTTTCAAGGCGTCTTTGGCTTGAGTAAGTTTTGTCTTATCGACATCTTGCAAGCCTGCTTTGGCTTTATCAAGTTTGTCCTTAGCGTCGTCTACTTTCGCTTTCGCATCCGCTACCTCTTGTTCGGTTGCGTTCGCGTTGCCAATCACGTTTTCAGCTTCGGTTACCGCTGTGTTCGCGTTGTTCTTAGCTGTTTCGTAGGCTGCTTTACTTGCTTCTGTCTTACCAGCTGTTGCTGCGCCTGCGTTAACGTCTTCTTTCAAGGCGTCTTTGGCTTGAGTAAGTTTTGTCTTATCGACATCTTGCAAGCCTGCTTTGGCTTTATCAAGTTTGTCCTTAGCGTCGTCTACTTTCGCTTTCGCATCCGCTACGTCTTGTTCCGTTGCGTTCGCGTTCGCAATCACTTCCTCAGCTTTTTCTACAGCTTCGTTAGCTTTAGTCTTCGCGTCTTCATAAGCTTGTTTACTTGCTTCTGTCTTACCTGCTGTTGCTGCGCCTTGGGCAACGTCTGCTTTCAAGCCGTCTTTGGCTTGAGTAAGTTCTGTCTTATCGACATCTTGCAAGCCTGCTTTGGCTTTATCAAGTTTGTCCTTAGCGTCGTCTACTTTCGCTTTCGCATCCGCTACCTCTTGTTCGGTTGCGTTCGCGTTGCCAATCACGTTTTCAGCTTCGGTTACCGCTGTGTTCGCGTTGTTCTTAGCTGTTTCGTAGGCTGCTTTACTTGCTTCTGTCTTACCAGCTGTTGCTGCGCCTGCGTTAACGTCTTCTTTCAAGGCGTCTTTGGCTTGAGTAAGTTTTGTCTTATCGACATCTTGCAAGCCTGCTTTGGCTTTATCAAGTTTGTCCTTAGCGTCGTCTACTTTCGCTTTCGCATCCGCTACCTCTTGTTCGGTTGCGTTCGCGTTGCCAATCACGTTTTCAGCTTCGGTTACCGCTGTGTTCGCGTTGTTCTTAGCTGTTTCGTAGGCTGCTTTACTTGCTTCTGTCTTACCAGCTGTTGCTGCGCCTGCGTTAACGTCTTCTTTCAAGGCGTCTTTGGCTTGAGTAAGTTTTGTCTTATCGACATCTTGCAAGCCTGCTTTGGCTTTATCAAGTTTGTCCTTAGCGTCGTCTACTTTCGCTTTCGCATCCGCTACCTCTTGTTCGGTTGCGTTCGCGTTGCCAATCACGTTTTCAGCTTCGGTTACCGCTGTGTTCGCGTTGTTCTTAGCTGTTTCGTAGGCTGCTTTACTTGCTTCTGTCTTACCAGCTGTTGCTGCGCCTGCGTTAACGTCTTCTTTCAAGGCGTCTTTGGCTTGAGTAAGTTTTGTCTTATCGACATCTTGCAAGCCTGCTTTGGCTTTATCAAGTTTGTCCTTAGCGTCGTCTACTTTCGCTTTCGCATCCGCTACCTCTTGTTCGGTTGCGTTCGCGTTGCCAATCACGTTTTCAGCTTCGGTTACCGCTGTGTTCGCGTTGTTCTTAGCTGTTTCGTAGGCTGCTTTACTTGCTTCTGTCTTACCTGCTGTTGCTGCGCCTGCGTTAACGTCTTCTTTCAAGGCGTCTTTGGCTTGAGTAAGTTTTGTCTTATCGACATCTTGCAAGCCTGCTTTGGCTTTATCAAGTTTGTCCTTAGCGTCGTCTACTTTCGCTTTCGCATCCGCTACCTCTTGTTCGGTTGCGTTCGCGTTGCCAATCACGTTTTCAGCTTCGGTTACCGCTGTGTTCGCGTTGTTCTTAGCTGTTTCGTAGGCTGCTTTACTTGCTTCTGTCTTACCAGCTGTTGCTGCGCCTGCGTTAACGTCTTCTTTCAAGGCGTCTTTGGCTTGAGTAAGTTCTGTCTTATCGACATCTTGCAAGCCTGCTTTGGCTTCCGCAAGTTTTTGCTTAGCTGCCTCTACTTTCGCTTTCGCATCCGCTACGTCTTGTTCCGTTGCGTTCGCGTTCGCAATCACTTCCTCAGCTTTTTCTACAGCTTCGTTAGCTTTAGTCTTCGCGTCTTCATAAGCTTGTTTACTTGCTTCTGTCTTACCTGCTGTTGCTGCGCCTGCGTTAACGTCTTCTTTCAAGGCGTCTTTGGCTTGAGTAAGTTTTGTCTTATCGACATCTTGCAAGCCTGCTTTGGCTTTATCAAGTTTGTCCTTAGCGTCGTCTACTTTCGCTTTCGCATCCGCTACCTCTTGTTCGGTTGCGTTCGCGTTGCCAATCACGTTTTCAGCTTCGGTTACCGCTGTGTTCGCGTTGTTCTTAGCTGTTTCGTAGGCTGCTTTACTTGCTTCTGTCTTACCAGCTGTTGCTGCGCCTGCGTTAACGTCTTCTTTCAAGGCGTCTTTGGCTTGAGTAAGTTTTGTCTTATCGACATCTTGCAAGCCTGCTTTGGCTTTATCAAGTTTGTCCTTAGCGTCGTCTACTTTCGCTTTCGCATCCGCTACCTCTTGTTCGGTTGCGTTCGCGTTGCCAATCACGTTTTCAGCTTCGGTTACCGCTGTGTTCGCGTTGTTCTTAGCTGTTTCGTAGGCTGCTTTACTTGCTTCTGTCTTACCTGCTGTTGCTGCGCCTGCGTTAACGTCTTCTTTCAAGGCGTCTTTGGCTTGAGTAAGTTTTGTCTTATCGACATCTTGCAAGCCTGCTTTGGCTTTATCAAGTTTGTCCTTAGCGTCGTCTACTTTCGCTTTCGCATCCGCTACCTCTTGTTCGGTTGCGTTCGCGTTGCCAATCACGTTTTCAGCTTCGGTTACCGCTGTGTTCGCGTTGTTCTTAGCTGTTTCGTAGGCTGCTTTACTTGCTTCTGTCTTACCAGCTGTTGCTGCGCCTGCGTTAACGTCTTCTTTCAAGGCGTCTTTGGCTTGAGTAAGTTTTGTCTTATCGACATCTTGCAAGCCTGCTTTGGCTTTATCAAGTTTGTCCTTAGCGTCGTCTACTTTCGCTTTCGCATCCGCTACCTCTTGTTCGGTTGCGTTCGCGTTGCCAATCACGTTTTCAGCTTCGGTTACCGCTGTGTTCGCGTTGTTCTTAGCTGTTTCGTAGGCTGCTTTACTTGCTTCTGTCTTACCAGCTGTTGCTGCGCCTGCGTTAACGTCTTCTTTCAAGGCGTCTTTGGCTTGAGTAAGTTTTGTCTTATCGACATCTTGCAAGCCTGCTTTGGCTTTATCAAGTTTGTCCTTAGCGTCGTCTACTTTCGCTTTCGCATCCGCTACCTCTTGTTCGGTTGCGTTCGCGTTGCCAATCACGTTTTCAGCTTCGGTTACCGCTGTGTTCGCGTTGTTCTTAGCTGTTTCGTAGGCTGCTTTACTTGCTTCTGTCTTACCAGCTGTTGCTGCGCCTGCGTTAACGTCTTCTTTCAAGGCGTCTTTGGCTTGAGTAAGTTCTGTCTTATCGACATCTTGCAAGCCTGCTTTGGCTTTATCAAGTTTGTCCTTAGCGTCGTCTACTTTCGCTTTCGCATCCGCTACCTCTTGTTCGGTTGCGTTCGCGTTGCCAATCACGTTTTCAGCTTCGGTTACCGCTGTGTTCGCGTTGTTCTTAGCTGTTTCGTAGGCTGCTTTACTTGCTTCTGTCTTACCAGCTGTTGCTGCGCCTGCGTTAACGTCTTCTTTCAAGGCGTCTTTGGCTTGAGTAAGTTCTGTCTTATCGACATCTTGCAAGCCTGCTTTGGCTTCCGCAAGTTTTTGCTTAGCTGCCTCTACTTTCGCTTTCGCATCCGCTACGTCTTGTTCCGTTGCGTTCGCGTTCGCAATCACTTCCTCAGCTTTTTCTACAGCTTCGTTAGCTTTAGTCTTCGCGTCTTCATAAGCTTGTTTACTTGCTTCTGTCTTACCTGCTGTTGCTGCGCCTGCGTTAACGTCTTCTTTCAAGGCGTCTTTGGCTTGAGTAAGTTTTGTCTTATCGACATCTTGCAAGCCTGCTTTGGCTTTATCAAGTTTGTCCTTAGCGTCGTCTACTTTCGCTTTCGCATCCGCTACCTCTTGTTCGGTTGCGTTCGCGTTGCCAATCACGTTTTCAGCTTCGGTTACCGCTGTGTTCGCGTTGTTCTTAGCTGTTTCGTAGGCTGCTTTACTTGCTTCTGTCTTACCAGCTGTTGCTGCGCCTGCGTTAACGTCTTCTTTCAAGGCGTCTTTGGCTTGAGTAAGTTTTGTCTTATCGACATCTTGCAAGCCTGCTTTGGCTTTATCAAGTTTGTCCTTAGCGTCGTCTACTTTCGCTTTCGCATCCGCTACCTCTTGTTCGGTTGCGTTCGCGTTGCCAATCACGTTTTCAGCTTCGGTTACCGCTGTGTTCGCGTTGTTCTTAGCTGTTTCGTAGGCTGCTTTACTTGCTTCTGTCTTACCAGCTGTTGCTGCGCCTGCGTTAACGTCTTCTTTCAAGGCGTCTTTGGCTTGAGTAAGTTTTGTCTTATCGACATCTTGCAAGCCTGCTTTGGCTTTATCAAGTTTGTCCTTAGCTGCCTCTACTTTCGCTTTCGCATCCGCTACGTCTTGTTCCGTTGCGTTCGCGTTCGCAATCACTTCCTCAGCTTTTTCTACAGCTTCGTTAGCTTTAGTCTTCGCGTCTTCATAAGCTTGTTTACTTGCTTCTGTCTTACCTGCTGTTGCTGCGCCTGCGTTAACGTCTTCTTTCAAGGCGTCTTTGGCTTGAGTAAGTTTTGTCTTATCGACATCTTGCAAGCCTGCTTTGGCTTTATCAAGTTTGTCCTTAGCGTCGTCTACTTTCGCTTTCGCATCCGCTACCTCTTGTTCGGTTGCGTTCGCGTTGCCAATCACGTTTTCAGCTTCGGTTACCGCTGTGTTCGCGTTGTTCTTAGCTGTTTCGTAGGCTGCTTTACTTGCTTCTGTCTTACCAGCTGTTGCTGCGCCTGCGTTAACGTCTTCTTTCAAGGCGTCTTTGGCTTGAGTAAGTTTTGTCTTATCGACATCTTGCAAGCCTGCTTTGGCTTTATCAAGTTTGTCCTTAGCGTCGTCTACTTTCGCTTTCGCATCCGCTACCTCTTGTTCGGTTGCGTTCGCGTTGCCAATCACGTTTTCAGCTTCGGTTACCGCTGTGTTCGCGTTGTTCTTAGCTGTTTCGTAGGCTGCTTTACTTGCTTCTGTCTTACCAGCTGTTGCTGCGCCTGCGTTAACGTCTTCTTTCAAGGCGTCTTTGGCTTGAGTAAGTTTTGTCTTATCGACATCTTGCAAGCCTGCTTTGGCTTTATCAAGTTTGTCCTTAGCGTCGTCTACTTTCGCTTTCGCATCCGCTACCTCTTGTTCGGTTGCGTTCGCGTTGCCAATCACGTTTTCAGCTTCGGTTACCGCTGTGTTCGCGTTGTTCTTAGCTGTTTCGTAGGCTGCTTTACTTGCTTCTGTCTTACCAGCTGTTGCTGCGCCTGCGTTAACGTCTTCTTTCAAGGCGTCTTTGGCTTGAGTAAGTTTTGTCTTATCGACATCTTGCAAGCCTGCTTTGGCTTTATCAAGTTTGTCCTTAGCGTCGTCTACTTTCGCTTTCGCATCCGCTACCTCTTGTTCGGTTGCGTTCGCGTTGCCAATCACGTTTTCAGCTTCGGTTACCGCTGTGTTCGCGTTGTTCTTAGCTGTTTCGTAGGCTGCTTTACTTGCTTCTGTCTTACCAGCTGTTGCTGCGCCTGCGTTAACGTCTTCTTTCAAGGCGTCTTTGGCTTGAGTAAGTTTTGTCTTATCGACATCTTGCAAGCCTGCTTTGGCTTTATCAAGTTTGTCCTTAGCGTCGTCTACTTTCGCTTTCGCATCCGCTACCTCTTGTTCGGTTGCGTTCGCGTTGCCAATCACGTTTTCAGCTTCGGTTACCGCTGTGTTCGCGTTGTTCTTAGCTGTTTCGTAGGCTGCTTTACTTGCTTCTGTCTTACCTGCTGTTGCTGCGCCTGCGTTAACGTCTTCTTTCAAGGCGTCTTTGGCTTGAGTAAGTTTTGTCTTATCGACATCTTGCAAGCCTGCTTTGGCTTTATCAAGTTTGTCCTTAGCGTCGTCTACTTTCGCTTTCGCATCCGCTACCTCTTGTTCGGTTGCGTTCGCGTTGCCAATCACGTTTTCAGCTTCGGTTACCGCTGTGTTCGCGTTGTTCTTAGCTGTTTCGTAGGCTGCTTTACTTGCTTCTGTCTTACCAGCTGTTGCTGCGCCTGCGTTAACGTCTTCTTTCAAGGCGTCTTTGGCTTGAGTAAGTTCTGTCTTATCGACATCTTGCAAGCCTGCTTTGGCTTCCGCAAGTTTTTGCTTAGCTGCCTCTACTTTCGCTTTCGCATCCGCTACGTCTTGTTCCGTTGCGTTCGCGTTCGCAATCACTTCCTCAGCTTTTTCTACAGCTTCGTTAGCTTTAGTCTTCGCGTCTTCATAAGCTTGTTTACTTGCTTCTGTCTTACCTGCTGTTGCTGCGCCTGCGTTAACGTCTTCTTTCAAGGCGTCTTTGGCTTGAGTAAGTTTTGTCTTATCGACATCTTGCAAGCCTGCTTTGGCTTCCGCAAGTTTTTGCTTAGCTGCCTCTACTTTCGCTTTCGCATCCGCTACGTCTTGTTCCGTTGCGTTCGCGTTCGCAATCACTTCCTCAGCTTTTTCTACAGCTTCGTTAGCTTTAGTCTTCGCGTCTTCATAAGCTTGTTTACTTGCTTCTGTCTTACCTGCTGTTGCTGCGCCTTGGGCAACGTCTGCTTTCAAGCCGTCTTTGGCTTGAGTAAGTTCTGTCTTATCGACATCTTGCAAGCCTGCTTTGGCTTTATCAAGTTTGTCCTTAGCGTCGTCTACTTTCGCTTTCGCATCCGCTACCTCTTGTTCGGTTGCGTTCGCGTTGCCAATCACGTTTTCAGCTTCGGTTACCGCTGTGTTCGCGTTGTTCTTAGCTGTTTCGTAGGCTTGTTTACTTGCTTCTGTCTTACCAGCTGTTGCTGCGCCTGCGTTAACGTCTTCTTTCAAGGCGTCTTTGGCTTCTGTAAGTTTTGTCTTATCGACATCTTGCAAGCCTGCTTTGGCTTTATCAAGTTTGTCCTTAGCGTCGTCTACTTTCGCTTTCGCATCCGCTACCTCTTGTTCGGTTGCGTTCGCGTTGCCAATCACGTTTTCAGCTTCGGTTACCGCTGTGTTCGCGTTGTTCTTAGCTGTTTCGTAGGCTTGTTTACTTGCTTCTGTCTTACCAGCTGTTGCTGCGCCTGCGTTAACGTCTTCTTTCAAGGCGTCTTTGGCTTCTGTAAGTTTTGTCTTATCGACATCTTGCAAGCCTGCTTTGGCTTTATCAAGTTTGTCCTTAGCGTCGTCTACTTTCGCTTTCGCATCCGCTACCTCTTGTTCGGTTGCGTTCGCGTTGCCAATCACGTTTTCAGCTTCGGTTACCGCTGTGTTCGCGTTGTTCTTAGCTGTTTCGTAGGCTTGTTTACTTGCTTCTGTCTTACCAGCTGTTGCTGCGCCTGCGTTAACGTCTTCTTTCAAGGCGTCTTTGGCTTCTGTAAGTTTTGTCTTATCGACATCTTGCAAGCCTGCTTTGGCTTTATCAAGTTTGTCCTTAGCGTCGTCTACTTTCGCTTTCGCATCCGCTACCTCTTGTTCGGTTGCGTTCGCGTTGCCAATCACGTTTTCAGCTTCGGTTACCGCTGTGTTCGCGTTGTTCTTAGCTGTTTCGTAGGCTTGTTTACTTGCTTCTGTCTTACCAGCTGTTGCTGCGCCTGCGTTAACGTCTTCTTTCAAGGCGTCTTTGGCTTCTGTAAGTTTTGTCTTATCAGCAGATCTCACTTCATACGAAACTGGGACAATTTCTGTAGTATTATCTGCATAAGTCACTACTACTTCGATAGTATGAGTTCCAAGAGTAGTTGGATAAGTCGTACCATTTTTTAAGGCTGCTGACACTTTATGATCAACAGTTACAGCACCCAACAATTCTTCATTTGTAGGATTACTTCCGCCAACTACCTTACTAATTTTAGTCGTTTCAACTGTATGTTCAGGTACTGTAATTGACGTTGCTGTTTCTGCACTCTTAAGATTTCCTTCACCTTTAGTGGCAACTGCTGTTATTCGGCGATTTCCACCGATACTACTTGATTTAACAACTAAATAGTTACCTTCTTTTTCTATTCCTGAATCAGCTGGTAATGCCCAACTATTTGCTGAAGTAAGAGTAATCTCTTTCGTTCTTTGATCCCCAGGTAATGTAAACACAACTTTATCTGCATCATCTGGTAACTTAATACGAGTTGTACCATTTTGCTTGTTCTCATGAGTCAACTCTGCTGGTGCTGGATTAGTAACTGTAATCGTTACCTCGCGTTCGTCGACCCTACTTGAACCAACCTCTGCTAATCGAATCTTATATTTTCTTGTTCCGACCGTTTCAACATCAGGCTGTCCGTCTTTCCATGTAGCTGTAAAGTCACCTGGGAAGTCTTTTTCTACATTCTTTTCAGTATATGTAATGCCTTTTCGAGCATCTGCTTTCAAGGCAGTCAGAGTTGGACTTCCCTTAGCTGCTGTAATGGTTTTTCCTGCGAAATTACGCTCTTTGGCTACACGTATATCCGCATTATCACTTTCCGCCTCAAAGACAATTTGCTTCACTTTAACAGGTTGGTCTGACGAACCAATCTCAGCTGTTTGGTCTGTTTGGCGCAAGTACATATTATTTTCTAGTTTATATGTCCATGTACCGTCATCTTGTAATACCCCTTCTCCAGGATTTAATGTAGCCGGGGTTTTACTTGAATCTTTTGTTATAGATATTTCTCTACCAGTTTGTAAGGTCAATACAACCTTCGTTGCACTTTGAAGAGCTGTACCAGAAATCGTACGATCCACATCACTTAATTTGGCGTCTTCGCCACTTCCTACAGTTGCGTTAAATGTCGGCACTGTTGGTTTGGCTACTTGCGTATGTGAAATATCAATAGTAGAACCATCTGGGAAGTTAATCACAGCGACTTTGGTCTTATCATCCGTAGTTCCAACGCTATAAGTCGCGCTATTTGGAAGTTGGGTGTTTTGACGATTTGCTTCTTGGATTTTCTCTTTAAAGCTTGTTTTGGCTGCTGGTGTAAAGTTACCATTACTAATCGCTGTATCATCATAAGTCACTTTATCAACATTCGTTGGATAAAGAACCTTATCACGATAAACATCAGCGTAAGTTTTTACTGTGATATTTCGTGTAATCGGATCAGACTCTGCATCTGCCGCGTCAATCGTAGACAAGACAAGTCTGTAATTTCCTGGTTCAATACGTCCTTGAGCATTAGCCCTTACTGCTTGGTTAGTGTCTTGAGTGAATACTTGAACACGTAATTTACCTCTACTTGAAGCTGCATAACCTACAGTCAAGTTTGCATCATCTTCAGCATCATGACCTTCAAAGTAATCCTTCAACTCTTCTACAGTTGGAGAAGCAAATACCTTGTTTTCTTCAATCGTATGATTAGCTGTAAAGTTTACAGTTGGTTTGGTATTTGTAGGTACAGGAGAATCAGCCCATCCACTTGTTCCTTGAATACCAGGGGTTGGAATACCAATCCTACCATCTTTAGAATAGTGCGTTCTGAATTGTACAGGACTATTTCCGATTTTAAATGGTGGTGTGTACAAGGCATCGTCATTATTCTTAACACTAAAGGTCACTTTGGTGATAGCTTTATTCGTTGGATCAACAACTGTATTTGAAATCTCCAATTTGGCAGCATTTGATGCTGTTGAGACAACTGTCCAAGTATCACCGACTTTTTGAATACCATAGTCCGTTCCATTGACACGAATATAACCAGCCTCAACATCATGAGGAATATTCACAGTAATCGCACGTCCTGACTTATAAACAGGATCAATAGTCGCTTGACCTGGAGCAACGTTTGCAGTAGCCTCTTCTGATTCTACACCGTTTTTCACTTGAACAGCTTTTACTTTATTTCCGTTGAATACACGATTGTGAACTCCACTGAAGTTTTGCGTCAAGTATTCAGTAGCTCCTAAAGTATAAGACCAACTTCCATCTGCGTTCGGTGTTATTTCTTTAACTGTAGTACCGTCTTGTAAAGTCAACTTAACTTTTTCTGCACCTGGCATAGCTGTACCAGAAATCACCTTAGAAACAGATGATAATCCGCTAAATTCTCCATGGTCTTCGAGATCATTGAATGTCGGAGCTGTTGGTTTAGACTTGACAGTGATAGTGACGTCCTCAGTCGAACCGTCATTATAAGTCAAGGTTGCTGGAATATCTACACTTGTTCCTGCTGGAACAGCTGCCGGTGTTGTCTTGGCAGTGATAGAACGTTTGTCAATTGTCACACCACGTCCTAAATCAGTATCTGTCGGTGTCGCACCTGCTGCGATAACAACCGCTTGAGTGCTTACCGGTCTGTGGCTCAGTTCAATATTTTCGACAGCCTCTTGAGAACGAACATTACCAGTACCACGTGTCGAAACTGTTCTCACATTTCCGTCATTAACATTCTTATAAGCAACAGTAAGCTCATTACCTGTCAAGGTTACACCTTCTGGCAAGGCAGCAGTACTTGCCCACTGATTGCTAGCATTCTTCGTTACAGTGACCGTTTTAGCATGGTTTTGTTTGTCCGTATAAGTGACCGTCACAGAGTCAGCAGTACTTGAAAGACTAATAACACCGTCACCATTCTCACGCTGATTATGAGTTGTAGCTTCCGGCATTTCAAACTTAGCATCGCTCGTTACCGTCTTGGTTGTCTTATCGTCATTTGATGCAATGACAGAAACGGTTTTCCCGTCCGCTACCAAACCTTTTGGCAAGGTAAAGCGATTACCGTTAGCAGTAATGCCTGTCACATTTCCCCAACGTCCTTGAGAGTCTTTACTATAGTGAAGTGTTTCAGTTGTATTATTTTGCTGGTTGCGGTAGGTCAAATCAAACTTGGTAGCCGTAGCTGGTACAGTAATATCAACTGAACCATCTGCTTGAGCTACATTGGTCAAACCTTCCAAGCGTCCTAAAACTTTCGTTTCGCTATTATCACTGATGGCTGATGTAGCTGTTTTTTGGTTAACTGCTACTGTTGAACCTTCTCTTGCAGTTCCTGCTTGGATACGGATTTCACCTTGTCCTCCATCTGCATTCACAATAGAGATTGTACGGTCTGCATTGGCGTCATCTTTATTCCAATTATTTCCAGTTTTGGTGAATCCTACTGTTTTTTGACGACCACTAGCATCTGTATAGGTCAAGGTTGCCTTGTTTGAACCTTCTTGTCCTACGATTGATTTAAGAGTCAAGTCTTCTGGATTTTGCTTGATGGTAGGTGCCTGTGGTGCTCTCGTTGTTGACTGAGCACTTGCACTAAATTCAGATTCTACACGCTGGTCATTATTATCTGGCATGTAGACGACTTTAGCTCGGATGTTTGAAGAATATGGCAACTCATTAGAGAGCGTCATGGTCACATCTTTGCTACTTGCATAAGTCTCTGAACTTCCTTTTGGTACATCCATTTGACCAACAACAGTATTACCATTGTAAAGATACAAACGTGTTCCTGGTGTGACATTATTTACTGTCACTTGTTGGTTACGTTGACCAGCTTTTCCGTTAAGAGCTGTCGCAGTGACGCTTGGTGTTTTTGGTTTGGTGATGAAAGTGATTTCTTCCGTTTCTTCGGCTAGATTTTCAGAATGCGAGTTGCTTCCGTTATCATTTCCGTAGTAAACCTTAACCTTGTTTTTCTTCTTACCAAGCCAATCGCCATTGACTTTGCCCCAGTTTTCTGCACTGTATTCACGGTTGGTAGTCTCATCATTTTTCCAAACGTACTGACTACCACCTACATTCCCGTTTCGCGTAGTGGCATAGTCGCGAGCAGTTGTTTTGGCAAAGTTTTCGCCAATGGTACGAGTGTACTCTGTAGCAGTAGCTGTTGTATGGTAGGTTGGTAATTGAACGGTAAAGGTCTTAACAACCGTAGAGCTTACTCCAGCATTTCCTGGATAAACAACCTCAATAACCCCTCTATTGTTACCTGGTGCATTGATTCGAGGTGCTACACCACCTTGCCAACGCACAGTCACATTATTTGGTTTAGGGACAACTGTATTTCCATCTTTAAACTCAATATAGTTTTCTGGATTGGCACCATTTGATAGGGTACCTTGCTTGTTATTGTAAGAAGCTGCCTTCAAGTTAGCTGGTGCATAGACATGCACAGGCACGTTAACTGTCGTGCTTCCTTGTCCTGGCACTGTTACATTGGCAGTGTAGTTGTTTGTTCCCAAAGTAGTATAATTTGGATTTTGCGCCCAGCTTGCTGTAGCATCGGCTGGAAGTGCTGTTCGACGTTCAGCATCTGTACTATCGTTGTAACGGATACGATCTTTGACAGCCCCTGTATAGCTCTCACCCTTGATGACGTGAATACCATTTGCAACCAAGCTTTCTTTGACTGTTAAGGTATCACTGACGTCAGAATCTGTACGCTGGTCTTTATTTGTAGGTTCATAGATGACCTTAGTCACAATTTTCTGGTCTTTTTTAAGGGTTACACCAGAGTTCAGTGGGACTTCAACTCCGTTTTTAATTGCGTGATTTCCTTCATTAGCGACCGTTGTACGACCTAATTCCCTGAGATTCTTTGGATCGGCAGCATCATAGACCACAACGGTTGTTCCGCTATTGACATTATTAACCGTTACTCTGTTTTGTCCGACCTTACCAATACTTGTTTGAATGCTTGGTTTTACAGGTTTAACGACAAAGTATATAGGGAGAGTCTCTGAACGGAAATTATCATAAGCGTCCTGACCAGCATCATTTGGATACAGCACTTGAATACTGTCTCTCTTTTTCCCTAGGTAGTTAGCGGATCTATCTCTCTGGTTATTTATATATTTCTTCGATTCCCAGTAATAGTGCAGATGATTTGTTATATTAGGGGTCACATAGGTATCGCCTGCGTTAGTAGAAGTTGTAAAATCAGTACCAAAGGTTGTTTCATAGATACCATTGTTCTTCACTGTCGTATGATAGACTGGAGTGTTAATATCAACATACTCATACTGATCCGTAACTGTCCCATTTTCATTGGTTACATGATAGGTGATTTTGATACGTCCTGTCTTGTCCAATCCAGCCACAGCTGTACTTGGTTTTGTCTGCCAAGTCACATCTACTCCAGCAGGTTTGTCAACATTCGTTCCATTATCTTTAAATTGAACATAGTTGGCTGGGTCTTCGCCATGGAGCAAGGCTTTACCGTAGACTTGTCCAAACTTAGCTTGCTTAGCTTCTACTGTAGATGGAAGGATTTGATAACGTAGATAGTAGGTTTGTTCATGGTTGTAGGCATCTTTTGCGGTAATCTTGGCAACATGCTCTCCTGCACGCTGACTTGTTGCAACTTTTCCACTGATAGTTGAGCCTGTGTATTTGTTCCTATCGTCTGCATTTGTTTGCGCTGTAAAGTTATTGTTGAACTTATTCAGCGTCACTCCTGCTGGCGTATTTGCAATTTCCAGTTTGGTGATGCTTCCTGTATCATCCCAAACTTTAATTTTAGGAATGAAATCTTGTCCCTGTTTGACACGATAAAGCACTTGATTTGCAGCTGCTTCTGTAGTTGGAAGAAGGGTATCTCCAAGACTGACTTTTGGTGCACTGCTGTCTGCCGGAACATGATAAGTACTTTCAGTACTGAAGTTCGTGTCGGCTGCTTTTTGCTTGGCTTTAAGATCAGTTCCTAGTTTGGCTGTTCCAAATGGAATATGCACCGTCGCTGTTCCACCACTAGTATCGGCTGTGACTGCAATCGTCGCATTTTGGCTAGAATTATCTTTTTCCCAATTTGCACCAACCTTGCTAAATCCTACTGTATGCTCTGTTCCTGCTCCATCTGTATAGCGAAGTTCTGCCTTGTTGGCATTTAGATGACCAATCTTAGCTGTAAATCCAGTCTCATCACGCCCAAATTCTGGTGCTTTAGCAAAGTTAGGCAAGCTTGCTCGGATGCTTCCATCACTAAGGGGACTCTTCATATCTCCGTTGAATGGAGTTTCTGTTCCTTTTCTTACAAAAGCAGAAACTAATCGAAGCTGATCTGTTCCTATTTTATCTTTTTTATAGCTTGTACTTGCAAATTCAATCGAACCATCTGCATTTATAGGTGCAGTAGCAACAATTTCATAGTTAACTGCTTCTCCTATAAAGCTCTGTTGGTTGTTATTTCCACCTTTTACTAGAAAGGCCTTCCACTCATAGTCTACATTGTCAATTCTTTTTGATGCCAATCCAGACACAGTAGTTGCTCTAACAGCTGGTTTTTCATTTGCTTTTCCGTTTAAGTCATTAGTAGTTGTCCTGAAGTTTGCTTTTACTGGTGGAATCGCAAGATTAGATGTATAGGTCTGTGTTTGATTATCATCTGTTGTTGCGGTTATGGTTAATGGATATACTCCTGCTTTGTTTGCTGCAATACCAGAAACCCCAGACTCAGCTCGAATGGTTGCAGTTGTTGAATTGATACCACTCGTTTCCCATCTAACTCCTAGATTGTCTCCACCGCTAATTGTTAAGCTTTTAATTGGGCGTGACCCTTTCACCATGAACTTAATGGAGTTATTCGTTACCTGTTGGTTAGCTGGGTATTCTATCACACGCTCATCTTTGATGTCACGACCATTCGTCGTAACTCCCATTTTAAAAGGTTTTGTTTTTCTGAGATTTGATGCGTCTGATTCTACAGTTTTGTGACGTGTATCATTCCCTTGAGCATCTTTGTTTTTATAATCAAACCATTCGCCATCTACTACTGTTTTTACAAGGTATTCTCCAAGTTTCACATCAACATTTTCAAAGGTTGCACGTCCATCTGCTCCAGCAAGTTTTTCAGCTACCTTGGTCAAAGAACCGTTCGGTTCTTTTTTGAACAGAACCATCTTATAACCTTCTGTCCCATTGCTAGCCGTGATGTTATGGCGTCCCTCATCTAGTCCACTAAAGTCTGTATCTAACACAGGCGTTTTCGGTTTCGTGACAAAGTGAATAGTACCTTTATCTTGTGAACCATCTGCAAAAGAACGTCTATAGGTATAAGTGTGAACACCTGGCTTAGTCGCAACTTCAGTAGTGATTTCCTTAGTAGTAGTAGTAGTAGTACCTTTGTAAAACTCAAACGTTTGTTTTTTCTTTTCGGCTTCGCTATAGCCGTTTGGAATAGTAGCCCCGGACTTATCTTTGTAAATACCGTAGTTTCTAATGTCAAAATCATTATAGTCCCAAATATAGTCAGTATTTGTATAAGTAGCAATCCCTTTCACACGTGGATCTGTAGCATCAAAATCCCCATTCGGTACAGATTGGTAGGTTCTACCGTTTCGATTGACAGTATAGTTCCATGCTTGTGTTCCAAACTCTGCAGCAATGTTATTTTGATCCACTTGGAAATATCCATTTTTTCTAAGTTCAAAACGGAAGTTCCCTGTTGATTTAATCTCACTATCCAAACGAGAATGAATCTGCAAACCAAAGTAACGACGCGAGTCTTGGAAACCTTTTATACTGGACAGATAATCTAGTTTGTCGAGGCCGTTCCCCCCAATCGTCTCAAATTCAATTTGATAAGCCGTATTTCCTTCTAGGCGTCCATAATAAGTGTTACCAGAAGAATTTACTATCTGTTGGGCTTTTTGATTACTTTTGTTTTGCTCATCTTGATTTTCATATCCATTTGAAGCATTTGCATCACGTGGATTACCGCGATTATAGAAACCACCTTGTTTTTCCTCACGTATCCATCCTAGCACGCTACTCACATTATAATATAGAGGACTTCCAAGATTATTACTTGGAGCCGGAGCATTTGTGTTATTAGGCGTTCCTTTGCTTACTTCTCTAAAACCAGCAGCTTCCATTGTAGAAACTAGCTCATCTTTACCACCGCTCGCTGCTCTATTGAAAGAAGTAGAGCCTTGATTCGTTTGTTTGGTTATGGTTACACTATTTGATTTTAATGACTGACCCGATGGTGTAGTAAACAGAAAACTTACATTATCAAGATTAGCATGCGACGGATTGATGGTTATTCTCCATCTAAAACCAGTTGATGTTCTTTCGACATCTTCTTTTAGATATTTTATAATATCCGCAACATCATCAGGTCGATCACCTGCTTGGACACTTTTCTTATTCCAATAAACATAGGTATAGTTTGTATATGGCGAGGTGATGTCAAAATCATTGTCAAAATAATGTCTTTTAGCATCAATAAAGCTACCATTAGCAGCTCTATCAGCCGCACGTGGCGCACGTCTTAGTGCAGTACCTGCTGGAATCCCGCGGAAACCTGACCATCCTGTGATGTTAGTTCGTGGTTGGATGGTTACATTGTTTTCACTTGGATTTTCAGACTCTACTTGGTTTGCCGGATCTGTTACTTCTCCTGCATTGGCTTCATTTTCAGCAAGAACTCCTTCGATCAGTTCACGTGATTTTTTCAGATCTACCAGGGCAGCATTAAAATCTTCTTGACTGATGGTGTCGCCTTTAGAGAAGGCTTCATTGAACTTATCAGCAGCTGCCTTGGCTGCTTGGATTTTATCTGCTGATGCTCCGTTAGCTCGGAGTTGCTCAGTGATGAACTCTAATTCATCTTTTAGTCCATAAACACCATTTTCACCTTCTGTATTGGTGTAGGTTGGGAGCGTCTGTGGAGTAGCTTGAGAGCCAGCTCCAGGAGTTGTTGCGTCCCCTCCAGCAGATGGATTGACTGAGTTTGCAGCTGGTGCTGCCGCGCTCAAGCCTCCTCTTCTACGACGGTTCCCTCCGGTTGGTTGCTCAGTTACAGCTCCGTCTGGAGTGGCGAGTCCGGTAGAGGTCAGACCTGTAGATGTGAGGTCTGTAGATGCTAGACCTGCTTTTTCCAAGATTGTTGGATTTTCTAGGGCAGGTGTCAAGGCTTGGTTGACACGGCTGATTAGGGCTTCCATAGCTCTTGTTTGCTCGTCAACTTGCGCTTGTGTCGCTTTTGGATTCTCTAAGACCGCCTTAGCCTTTGCGAGACCTTCTTCCACTTCAGTGTGGAGAGCCTTCATTGAGCTAAGCGTTAGTTTTTCCAATAAAGCTTGCAGATTGCCTTGAGTTGATTTAGCCGCCTCTGTATTAGCAGCAGCTGGCTGTTCTTGCTCTTTTTCTCCCTCTGCTTGAGAAGGTTCTTGAGTAGACTCTGGCTGAGCAGAGTTAGAGTCTACCTCAGCAGGCTTAGACACAGCCTTACCTTGTTCAGCTTCCTCAGCTGGCGCTTCTTTTGCTTTTAGCTCATCGGCTGGTTTGAGTTCAGCTGACTGGTCAGTCAGAGCTTTCTTGGAATCTCCCTCATCCGAGGCTTCTGGATCCCCATCTGCATTGCCATCAGAACCTGTCGTAACGACATCACTTGTCGTAGCTGGAGTAATTGTCTCACTCGCCGCCACAGCCCCATTCGCAAAAAACATCAAGGCCGCAACAGCAACGCTGGCTGCACCAAAATGATATTTACGAATGGAGTAACGGAAAATCTTTTCCCCGTTATCATCACGATATGATTTTTTCATGATTGAATTACCTCTCATTTTTCCTTTCTGGAGGTACTAAAAAATACCCCCCCCCTTAAATATTTTAGGTATTTAAGAAAGGATATGTTTCTTTTTATTCCGACACTTGTCAAAAGACAAATTTCGAGACAGTATTATTATATCCTATTTTTACAAATTTGAACAGCAAAATGCGAACTTTTTTAGCCATATTATCACTTATTTTTATAGGTGGTTTTTGAGATTCTATTTCAGAAAAAAACTGATTAAGAAGTCTTCAAGAAAGCAGCAAAATACCCTCTATCAGTGCTCTCCCTCCTGGTATCGTAACTCTTATAGCAGGTTGAAATAAGATGTAAACAAATTGAGTAGGAAAGTTAAAGTAATCTCTAACAATGTTTTAGCAGTAGTTGTTTGGCGTGTGTACTATTCTAGTTTCAATCTACTATACTAAAAACGGCTTGAAAGGTTTATCACATGAAAAAGGACAGCAAAAAAAGCCAACTGAACAAAATCAAGTGACTCAAGCCTAAAAATTATATCAAAAATAAGAACTAGATAAAGCGATTGTAACAAACACATTCATTTCTAGCAATGTTTTAGTAATAGTGGTATGGTGTGGCGTGTGTACGGTTCTAGTCTCAATCTATTGTGTTTCAAAAAAACGAAGCAAAAAAGCTTCCCTGACCCGGCGAATCAGGTCTTCCATAAGTTTGACTTGCTCATCAACCTGTGCTTGTGTCGCTTTTGGATTCTCTAAGACCACCTTAGCCTTTGCGAGACCTTCTTCCACTTCAGTGGGGAGAGCCTTCATGGAGTCTAAGGTCAGATTTGCCAACAAAGCTTCTAGGGTGCTTTGTGTCGATTTGGCTGCACTTGTGTCAACTACTGGCGCTGATACTTCCTGATCCTTTTCCTTCTCCACCTGAGGAGTTTCTGCGGTCTCATCTATCTTAGTCTCAGGCTGAGGACTTTTAACTTCAGCTTCTGATTCTTCTTGACTTCCTTCTTCAGCTTTAGCTTCTGGAGCGCTAGATTCTCCTTCTGATTTGAGCTCAACTGGTTGTTCAACTACTGCCGTTTTCTCAGGACTCTCCTCTTCTGAGTCCTGTGGATCCCCATCTGAATTTCCAGAAGGTCCAGCAACTACATCACTAGCTGTTACTGGAGACACTGCAGGGGCCTGCGCTTGCACCCCATTCGCAAAGAACATCAGAGCCGCCACTGCAACACTAGCAGCTCCAAAATGATATTTTCTTATTGAGTAACGGTAAATTTTTTCACCATTGTCACTATGTTTTTTTCCAAACATGAGCATAGCATCCTTTCATTGTATCACAGGCCAACTTTCCTCAAAAGAGTACACAAAAACCCGTAACACATAATATGTCAACTTTATAGTAATACTTTTACGGAAAGACATCAAGTATAAACCTAGATGAAGATAAGATTAAAAAAGTAGCAAAAAAGCCGATATAACAGCATTTTCTCGTAATTATATATATATGCAAACCCTTATCTATCAACCTTATTATGGATAATATTTTAAATTTAATATAAATAAAAAACAGACCTTATCTATAGAAAGATAAAATCTGACATTTTTTCTATATAAAATCAACAGAAGCATTCTGCTGAAAATAGTGAAATACGATGTAAGTTTCCTAGCACTCTGATAAGATTTTGAGGGAAAAGCTAGATACATCCCCTAACTTACAAAAGCGCCTCAAACTCAGCCACGGTCATTCCCAACTGCTTACTGGCAATCTCGGAAGTCAAAAGACCTTGGCGAACCATATCCAGGAAGGCAAAGAGTTTTCCTTCTTCCCTTCCTTCAACTTTCCCGCGCTCAAGTCCTTGTTCAACTCCCTCAGCTCGTCCACGCTCTAAACCCTCTGCGCGACCACGTTCTAAACCTTTTTCTTCAGCTTGTTCCAAGGCATAGTCCTGCGCTAACAAGGCTTGTTCTTCTCGCATACGTAGTTGGCTAAACATTTTCCTGTCCTCCTCGGACCAGCTCTTGTAGTCCAGCAGTTGGTCTGCTTGGCTGATGGCTCGCTCGGGGTGCTGGGTAAAGGGCTTATTCCCGAAAAATTCCAACCACGGCTTGCGAACCTTGTCTTTGCTGGTTTCTCTGTATTTTTTTAGTTCTTATTTATGATGGTCTTTTAATAATTCTTCAAACTCAGAGACAGTCATTCCCAACTGCTGGCTGGCAACCTCAGGTGTCAGAAGGCCTTGACGAACTAGATTTAGTAGCATAGACAAACTTCCTTCAACTTTCCCACGTTCAAGTCCTTGTTCTAAACCTTTTTCGATGCCTTGTTCAATCCCCTCAGCTCGACCACGTTCAAGACCACGCTCTAAACCTTGCTCAATACCTTCAGCACGACCGCGTTCAAGACCACGCTCTAAACCTTTTTCTTCCGCTTGTTCCAAGGCATAGTCATGTGCTAACAAGGCTTGTTCTTCGCGCATACGTAGTTGACTAAACATTTTCCTGTCCTCCTCGGACCAGCTCTTGTAGTCTAGCAGTTGGTCTGCTTGGCTGATCGCTCGCTCAGGTTCTTGGGTAAAGGGCTTATTCCCGAAAAACTCCAACCACGGCTTGCGAACCTCGTCTTTGCTGGTTTCTCTGTACTTTCTTAATTCCAAGAATGCCATCTTAACCAGATGGTTTTCCTGTCCATTGTTTGTAATTGTTAAAACCTCACCTGTCGTGTCCTCTCGCATGCTAAAGCTATGAAAAGCCAAGTCATCTGAGAAATAATTGCTGTCCACAATTGCGATAGCGTAAACTGGTGCAATGTATTTGTAGCTCTGGTGGGTATCACCTTCACGTTGACGGATTTTTTCAAGGTTTTGATTAACCTGACTGCACAGGTAAGCCCACAGGCGATTGATGAAAAAATTCTGATGATGAACCTGAATCTCAATGATAACCTGTGTCCCATTGTCCAACTCCGCCAAGACGTCTATACTGGTATAGAAATCCTGCGCTGAATAGGACATGGAAGGCAAGACATGAATGTTACTTCCCTCCAAAATGATCACATTTTTGGCTGGTAAATCCAACATATCGCGAATAAATTGACAAGTGATTTCTGGGTTGCTAAAAATCTTCTTAGCAACCAAGTCATTGGTTGGGCTAATGCCCGGATGTCTTAGAATCATCCTTTTCCTCCTTCTATTATAGCACATTTTTTAATCTAGGTTTGCTAGATTCACTGCTACTATCTATTTATTCGGAAAAGAAAGGAGAAAGTTAAAAATTTTTAGACTTCACAGGTTGAAATTTACATAAAAAAGCAGCTGATTCTTTTTTGATTCTACCATATTTCTAGCGATTACTCCTATACATAGAATACATTCCAGTTTCTAGTAGAAAAGGACTCTGAAAAGCAAACAAAACCCAGTATTAGGAAGAGTTAAATCTTATCTGAAAATGACTAGCTCTCAAGCTATAGTTTTGTGTCTAGATATAAGTATCACTAGGAAAAACTCCATAAGTAAACACACCAAAATTGGATGTTCCTACTATGCGAAAACCTCTTCAAACTACGTCAACTTTGCCTTACCTAGAGCTTCAAAAGGACGTTTTGAGTCATCTGCTGGTAGATTTATTCATTGATTTTCAATCTTCTAATACTAAACAAAAATCAAACAACTATAGTGAAATAACATAAATTTTACATGAATAGATTAGGAAAATCAAAGCAAATTCTAAGAATGTTTTAGCAGTCACAGTGTACTTTCCCAGCCTCAATCCACTATAACTCTGCACATAAAAATGGAGAAGATGGCAATCCTCTTCTCCAAATATTAACTTCTTTACAAACCAACTATAGTTGACAAAGAACCTAAAATCAATTGATAACACAGAGTCAGGTCGGTCAACTCTTTCAACTGAAGCCCTGTCAACTCTTCCCACTTATCAATCTTGTATTGGAGAGAATTGCGGTGCAGATAGAGTTGCTGAGCTGTTTTAGTGAGAACAGCACTATTTTCCCAAAGAGAGAGAATGATTTCCTGAATCTGGTCCTGATCCAAGATCATCTGGTGCAAGCATTCCTTGATTACTCTCAAGTCCACGAGTCTTTCTCCCATACTCCAAAGATAGAGCTGAGAAAAAGTATGAACACCTTGGTGACCCTGACGCCACCAAATCTTAAACAAATCCCGCTCCGCTTTGATTAAGTCTGATAGGGCTTGATGCCCCGTCTGAGACCAAACCTGACCCAACATGATAGAGAGACGCAGTCCAAAGTCATACTCAACCGCTTCAATCGTATCACTTAAAATAGCTCGTACAGAGGTGTATTTGTCTTGTTGCAGCACGAAAACATAATCCTGAGCTCCGACCTGAAGCACTGTCTGACAATTCGAAAAGAGGGTCCGCATCATATCTAGCCAAGAGGATAGATTTTCCTGTTGGAAATAGGAAAGATGACAATAAACCAACTGAATCTTTTTAAAAGTTTGTGGTGCCTGACCCTTGCCCTCAATCAGATAGGAATACCAAGGATTGAGTGAACGAGCCTGCTCCTGCTGGGTCAAAAGGGAAATCAACTGCTTTTCACGCTCACTGAGCCCAGCTTTCTCCAGCAAAATCCACTGCTGAGAAGCTAAAGGAAGAGTTAAGTAACCCTCTTTCTCTACTGGTTGGTCTGAAATCTGAGCCTCAGGAAACCAGTCTTGTAGTTCTTTTGCCATCATGTCCTATCCCTCCACTTTTTGGATGCACCACGAAATCAAGCTCTCAAGACGTTCCAGATTTTCAGTCATATGGAGATAGCCCATCACTGCTTCAAAACCTGTGGACATACGGTAAGTCACTACATCAGCATTTTTAGCCTTGGTGTGACTATTGGTATTGCGACCACGTTTGTAGATTTCTTCTTCTTTTTCCGTTAGGACTTGCTCCTCCAACATGAGGGAAATCAGGCGAGCCTGAGCCTTGGCTGAGACATACTTGGTCGCTTCTTGGTGGAGTTTATTGGGTTTGGTCATGCCTTTAAGAATTAGGTGACGACGAATATACATGGAGTACACCGCATCCCCTTCAAAGGCTAGCGCAATCCCGTTAATGAGATTGACATCAATCACGTGTCCACCTCACTCCATCCTTGGTGTCAAGGAGCTTAATTCCTTGAGCAGCCAATTGGTCACGGATCTGGTCAGCTGTCGCAAAATCACGATTGGCACGCGCTTCTTGGCGCTTTTGGATCAAGTCTTCAATCTCTGCATCCAAAACTTCCTCAATAAAAACAATTCCAAAGACCTCTAACATAGCCGCAAGAGCTTCCTTAACACTTGCATCATAGTTGCCTGAGTTGATCCATTTGGCCATTTCAAAGACCACTGTGATACCGTTAGCAGCGTTAAAATCTTCATCCATAGCCGCCACAAACTTATCTTTAAAAACCTGTAACTCTTGAGCATCTACAGTTCCAGTAAACGGTTGTTCGTAAGTGTTCTTTAGATACTTTAGATTGGTCTCAGCGTCTCGCACTGCCTTTTCCGTAAAGTTGATAGGCTTGCGATAATGTTGAGTCGCAAAGAAGAAACGAAGGACTTGACCATCAAGAGTTTTAAGGGCATCATGTACGGTAATAAAGTTGCCCAAGGACTTGGACATCTTGACATTGTCGATATTGACAAAGCCATTATGCATCCAATAGTTGGCAAAGATCTTGCCTGTTTTTGCTTCTGACTGGGCAATTTCATTGGTGTGATGCGGAAACTCAAGGTCGGCTCCACCACCGTGAATATCAATGGTGTCGCCCAAAATTTCTGTCGACATGACCGAACACTCGATATGCCAGCCCGGACGACCAGATCCCCAAGGACTATCCCAAGAAATCTCGCCTGGTTTGGCAGCTTTCCAGAGGGCAAAGTCCACAGGATTTTCCTTACGAACCGTTTCTTCATCGGTACGACCTGAAGCACCTAGTTCCAAGTCTTCCAAGGTTTTGTTAGCCAACTTGGCATAGTTGTGAGATTTTTCCACACGGAAGTAAACATCCCCTTGGCTCTCATAAGCAAAACCTTTTTCAATCAAGTCTTCCACAAAGCGGATGATATCCGCCATAAACTCCACCACACGCGGATGGCGAGTCGCAGGTTTGACGCCCAAGGCTGTCACATCCTCACGAAAGGCAGCGATGTACTTGTCCGCAACCTCCTGAGGCATGATACCTTCTTCCTTGGCACGGTTGATAATCTTATCATCCACATCCGTAAAATTGGAAATATAGGCAACCTCATAACCACGGTATTCAAAATAGCGACGAATGGTATCAAAAGCCACCGTCGAACGGGCATTCCCCACGTGGATATAGTTGTACACGGTTGGCCCACAAACATACATCTTGACCTTGCCGTCCTCAATCGGGACAAACTCTCGCAAATCACGAGACATAGTGTCATAGATTTTAATCATAAATCATAATCAGGAAATCCAAAATCCAAGAACAATTAGTTTCATCACTAAGAGTTCAATTGAATTTCAGTCCGAATGTCTCTACACTTCGGAATCCCTTGCTCCTTTCTCATTCAGATAAACCACCTGAGTCTGTTTGACAAAGCCAATTTTTTCATACAAGCGCTTGGCACCTACGTTGCTATCCTCTACTGCAATTTGGAACTCCTTATCATTTTGCTCAATTAGTTGGTTGACAAGGGATTTTGCTAAGTAGCTTCCATAGCCTTTTCCACGTTCAGGTTCAGATATTGCTAAACCGTAGAAGTAATTCGTATTAGTCGATAAATCTACCGTGCAAGTTCCAATAACCTGACCGTCTTTTAACAAAATATATAAGCGACTTTCTGGATCCTTCAGAGCTTCAGCGACATATCTATCCACAACTTCTCTCGATTCATGTTCCTCTGAAAATGCTTGAAATTTTAACTGGCTAATTTGCTCCTGATACGAACTATCTGCTAACAAAACTTCAAGATTGGAAATGGTTGCTAACGGATAAGGTCTTCTATCCTTACCTAACCAAGTTTCTGTCTCTTCATCCTCGACCAATCCCCAGTTGCTGACAAAATCAGGATAACGGTCTAGAAAAACACGCTCTGTCTGAAAAGTGATTGAATGAATCGGAAAAGAAGCTGTTTCTCTCTCAAAACCAGTAAACAATGCACGCGCAATCCCCTGACGGCGATGATTTGGATGAACCAGTATCGTCACTTCCACATCTTGGTCATCTGCATAGACAGTTAATAAACCAACAAGTTCGCCTTTTTCATAATAAAGGAAAAAGGCGGGCATGTTTGGAGCAAAATTAAGCATGTTAGAGAGATAGGGATCACGATAGGTACCGTCATAGTTTTGGCAACAGTTAATTAGTTTTTTCGCCTCAGATAGCTCCTCTTGGCTTAACTTGTTTCTTGCTTGAATCATATAGCTACCCTCTACAAACCAGACGATCTGTGACTGGCTTCTTTAGACTGCTCGAGTTTATTAACGTAGTACTCTCGTTTTTCTTCGACTTCGTGAATGACCGGCTCATCCTTTTTACCATGAAGGCGGACAATCTTAGCAGGAATACCGACAACCGTCACATCACTAGGTACGTCTGCTACAACAACTGCTGCAGCACCGACCTTGGCATTTTCGCCGATTTCCACTGGTCCGATAACTTGGGCATGTGCTGATATAAGGGCACCCTGACGAACGGTCGGATGGCGTTTGCCACAGTCTTTTCCTGTTCCCCCAAGAGTCACCCCATGATAGAGGAGAACTCCCGTCTCAACAATCGCTGTTTCTCCAATCACCAAGCCTGAACCGTGGTCGATAAAGACACCTGAATCAATCTGGGCACCTGGATGAATCTCAATCTGAGTCCAAAAGCGCCAAAACTGACTGTGCATACGAGCCAAGAGTTTGAAGCCATGCTTCCAGAGAAAATGCGAGAGACGGTGGGCCGCCAAGGCCTTGACACCTGGATAGGTCAGCAAAACCTCCAAAGTGGTGCGGGCCGCTGGATCATTTTCTTTTACGATATCAATGGTTTCGCGCCACCATCCCATACATTTCTCCTTTTCTTATTCTGAATCTTTTGGTGTTTCTGTAAATTCTTTCTTAGGTTTGTGGTCCTTGTGATGACGTGGGCGGTGAGGACGTTCTGATTTTTCACCTTTTTCATCACGTTCAGGTTTTGGAGGACGAGGAAGAAGGGCTTTCATAGAAGCATCCACACGTCCTTTTTCATCAATCTTGATAACCTTAACATCAACTTCATCCCCGATTGCTACCAAGTCTTCGACATTATTGGTACGTGTCCAAGCCATCTCAGAGATATGAACAAGGGCATCTGTCTTATCAAAGAGGTTGACAAAGGCACCAAATTTCTCGATACGAACGACTTTAGCACGGTAAACTTCGTCCACCTTAGCTTCACGGACCAAGCCAGCAATAATTTCTTTAGCACGATTGATGGCATCTTGATCGCTAGAGTAGATAGACACATTTCCTTCTTCGTCGATATCAATCTTAACGCCTGTTTCAGCGATAATCTTGTCGATGGTTTCTCCACCCTTACCGATGACAATCTTAATCTTGTCCACATCAATCTTGATTGTATCAATTTTCGGAGCAGTTGGAGCCAATTCTGGACGAACTTCTGGAATGGTTGCTTCAATCACATCAAGGATTTCAAAACGCGCTTTCTTGGCTTGAGCAAGTGCTTCTGTCAAGATTTCTGCAGTAATCCCTTGAATTTTGATATCCATTTGTAGGGCTGTAATCCCGTCACGAGTTCCTGCAACCTTGAAGTCCATGTCTCCAAAGTGGTCTTCCAAACCTTGGATATCTGTCAATACTGTGTAGTTGTTTCCATCTGAGATAAGTCCCATGGCAATACCAGCCACTGGCGCCTTGATTGGCACACCACCAGCCATAAGAGCAAGAGTTCCCGCACAGATAGAAGCTTGAGATGAAGAACCATTTGACTCCAAGACTTCTGCTACCAGACGGATAGCGTATGGGAATTCTTCCAAACTTGGCAAGACTTGAGCAAGGGCACGCTCACCAAGAGCACCGTGACCGATTTCACGACGACCTGGCGCACCGTAGCGTCCAGTTTCCCCTACAGAGTATTGTGGGAAGTTATAGTGGTGCATAAAGCGTTTCTTATACTCTGGATCCAAACCATCAATGATTTGAGTTTCACCCATCGGAGCCAAGGTCAAGACTGAAAGGGCTTGAGTTTGTCCACGAGTGAAAAGACCTGAACCGTGCACACGAGGAAGGAAGTCAACAACCGCATCCAAAGGACGGATTTCATCGACCTTACGACCATCAGGGCGAACCTTGTCTTCTGTAATCAAACGGCGCACTTCAGCGTGTTCCATTTGTTCCAAGATTTCAGCCACATCACGCATGATACGGTCAAATTCTTCGTGGTCTGCATATTTTTCTTCATAAACAGCAGTGACTTGGTCTTTGACTGCTTGAGTTGCAGCTTCACGAGCCAATTTCTCTTCTACTTGGACAGCTTTTTGGAGGTCACTGTTGTAGGCTGCGATAATTTCAGCCTGCAATTCAGCGTCAACATGAAGCAATTCCACTTCTGCTTTTTCCTTACCAACTGCTGCAACGATTTCTTCTTGGAAGGCAATCAATTCTTTGACTGCTTCGTGCCCTTTAAGGAGCGCTTCCAGCATGATTTCTTCTGACAATTCTTTAGCACCAGATTCTACCATGTTGATGGCGTGTTTGGTACCAGCTACTGTCAATTCAAGGAGAGATTGCTCTGCTTGTTCTTGGCTTGGATTGATGATGATTTGGCCATCTACATATCCCACTTGTACCCCAGCGATTGGTCCGTCAAATGGAATATCTGAGATAGAAAGCGCCAAGGATGAACCAAACATAGCAGCCATTGGTGCAGAAGCATTTTCATCATAAGAAAGCACGGTGTTGATGACTTGGACTTCGTTACGGAAACCTTCCGCAAACATAGGACGGATTGGACGGTCAATCAAACGCGCTGTCAAAGTCGCATCTGTTGAAGGACGTCCTTCACGTTTCATAAAGCCACCAGGAAACTTCCCAGCTGCATACATTTTTTCTTCGTAGTTGACTTGGAGAGGGAAGAAATCTCCAGTTGCCATCTTCTTAGACATAACGGCAGCAGTCAAGACAGTTGACTCACCGTAACGTACGACAACTGCGCCATTCGCTTGCTTAGCAACCTGACCAGTCTCTACAATTAACTCACGACCCGCAAAAGTCGTTTGAAACACTTGTTTTGTCATTTTAATCCCCTTTGGATTGATGAAATTATACGTCTTGCCTACAAAGATCAAGATACTAAGCCGTCAAGCAACTCAAAGGAAAATAGGAAATCTAACGACGGAGCGACCGCTCCTAGGCAGATTTATCTTTTTCCACAGAGTTGTAGGCGAGTTCAATTACTCAAGATATAAATCATTAGAAAGGTTTGATACTAAAGCATCTAAACCTTTCACGCTAATCGCTATCAGGCGATTAGCTAAATGCTTTACTAACTCTCTCGTCAAATAATATCGATTTGACTCGCTCGTGTCGCTCCAACCACATTTGAAAAAGCCTTTAAAACCTAAATACCCTCATCTTTGTATCAAGTACGTACAGAGTCTATTTTATCATATTTTTCTTAAAAAGTGCGGTCTTTACCATTAAAAAGGAACCATTCCCCTCACCTGAGAAGAATGGTTTGCTTTTTATTATCCTAGAGACTGGTGATTAAACAAGGCATGAGTTGCTTGGTGGATGTATTTTGCTGTATCCGCATTGTTCATCGTATAGAGATGCACACCAGCAACATCCTGAGTTACCAAGTCCACGATTTGGTCCACCGCATAGGCAAGTCCTGCTGCTCTGAGCGACTCAGGGTCATGCTCATACTTGTCTAAGATAGCTTTAAATTTGCGTGGAAGGTGGATATTCTCACAAGTCTTCAAGAGGCGGAGAGCCTGATTTCGATTCAGAATTGGCATAATCCCTGCATGAATAGGAACATCAATTCCAGCCAAGATGCACTTGTCTTGGAAATCATAGAAGCGCTCATTGTCAAAGAAAAGCTGAGTTACAAGGCTCGAACAGCCTGCATCCACTTTCTTCTTAAGATTTTGAATATCTGAAATCTGATTTGGCGAATCTGGATGCCCTTCTGGATAGCAAGCACCAACAATATCAAAGTGAGGGGCTTGTTCCTTGATGAACTCAATTAAGTCAGTTGCGTAGCGAAAATCCTTTTGCGGCTCCACATCTGGAATAATATCCCCACGAAGAGCCAAGATTTTCTGCACCCCAACCTTGTCCAAGTCTGCAATCGTTTCAGCAACCTTGTCCTTGGTCAAATAGATGGCTGGCAAGTGAGCAATAGTCGGAATCGCTAAGTCATTTTGGATAAAATCAGCCAAACGAACCGTCGTTTCCTTGATATTAAATTTATTATTGCTAGCAGTTACACTGATAAAGTGAGGGGCCAACTCCTGCATATCTTGAAGAGCAGAAATAATGTTATCATTACCCACGGCTGGGTTGGGAGGGAACACTTCAAATGAGAGTGACGGTGTTTGGCGTGACATATGTAATAACCTTTTCTAGTTGATTTCTTTTTGAACAACCATTGTATGGAGAGAAATCTAATCTTACAATTTCTCACGCGCAGCTTTAGCTGCTTCAACAAGGCGGATCAAGCTTTCTTTTGTTTCTGGAATACCACGTGTTTTCAAACCACAGTCAGGGTTGATCCAAACTTTCTTGCTTGGCACTTTAGCAAGGATAGCTTCGATTGTGTGGTCGATTTCGCCTTCATTTGGCACACGAGGTGAGTGGATATCGTAAACCCCAGGTCCTACTTCTGTTTGGAAGTTTTTCGCTTTGAGTTCGTCCAAGATTTCAAGGTTTGAACGGCTAGCTTCAAAGGAAATAACATCTGCATCCATGTTGTCGATAGCTGGGATGATATCTGTAAATTCTGAGTAACACATGTGAGTGTGGATTTGAGTATCTGGCGCTACTGTTGAGTGTACCAAGCGGAAGGCAGGAATTGCCCAGTCAAGGTAGTCTTCATACCAGTCGCTACGACGGAGTGGCAATTTTTCACGAAGAGCAGCCTCATCGATTTGGATGATTTTCACACCAGCAGCTTCAAGGTCAAGCACTTCATCCTTGATAGCAAGAGCGATTTGAAGAGTAGAATCCTTGATAGAGATGTCTTCACGTGGGAATGACCAGTTGAGGATGGTAACAGGTCCAGTCAACATACCTTTAACAGGTTTGTTTGTACGGCTTTGTGCATAGCTAGACCATTTAACAGTGATAGGGTTAAGACGAGTGACATCACCCCAAATGATTGGTGGTTTAACCCCACGCATACCGTATGACTGTACCCAACCATTTTTAGAGAAGAGGTAACCTGACAAGTTTTGACCGAAGTACTCAACCATGTCATTACGCTCAAATTCACCGTGAACAAGGACATCAAAGTCGATATCTTCTTGCCATTTGATCCATTCGTCAATTGTTTCAGCAAGGAAAGCATCGTACTCTTCTTGAGACAATTCACCTTTACGGTAAGCTAAACGTTTCGCACGAACTTCTTTTGTTTGAGGGAATGAACCGATAGTTGTTGTTGGAAGAGCTGGAAGTTTGAAAGCTTCTTCTTGGATAGCTTCACGTTCTGAAAAGGCTGGCAAACGAGTGTAGTCTGCGTCTGTCAAGCCAGCGATACGAGCACGAAGTTCAGCATTTTCACCAACACGCTCAGTCGCAAAGAGTTCTTTGTTAGCTGCAAGTGCTTCTTCACCTTGACCATTGCGGATAGAATCCAAATCACGAATCTCATCCAATTTTTCAACTGCAAAGGCAAAGTGGTTCAAGATTGCTGGTTCAAATTCTTCATTAGCAGTTGTAAATGGCACATGAAGAAGTGAGCATGAGCTAGTCAATACGATGTTTTCAGCTGGGATTTGCTCAAGAACAGCCAAGCTCTTTTCGTAGTTGTTACGCCAGATGTTTTTACCATTGACAATACCTGCATAAAGAGTCTTATCAGCTGGGAAACCACCTTTAACCAATTCAAGAGTTTTCTTACCTTCAACGAAATCAAGACCGATAGCATCTACTGGCAAGTTTACAAGGTCAGCGTAAACGTCACGAACGTCTCCGAAGTAAGTTTGAAGCAAGACTTCAAGACCTTTTTTGTCAGCCAAAAGTTTGTTGTAAAGGTTCAAGAAGAGAGCTTTTTCTTCAGCTGTCAAATCTTTTACAAGAGCCGCTTCATCCAATTGGATACGAGTCGCACCAAGTTCTGCCAATTTAGCAAAAACTTCTTGGTAAGCAGCCACTAAGCTGTCTACGAAATCTTCTGCTTTCACGCCTTCTTCAAAGTCTGACAATTGAAGGAAAGTGAATGGACCTACAAGAACTGGGCGAGTGTTCAATCCAAGTTCTTTTGCTTCTTGGAACTCATCGAAGATTTTGTGACCAGCCAATTTTACTTGAGTGTCTTTTTCAAATTTAGGAACGATGTAGTGGTAGTTGGTGTTGAACCATTTCTTCATTGGAAGGGCGCGAACGTCCCCTTTTTCTCCTTGGTAACCACGACCCAAAGCGAAGTAGCGCTCAAGGTCAGACAAGTCCAAGTTTTGAACTGAAGCAGGTACCACATTGAAAAGGAAAGCTGCATCTAGGAAGTTGTCATAGTGAGAGAAGTCATTTGATGGAATTTCAGTGATGCCTTTTTCTTTGACAATGTTCCAGTGTTTAGCACGCAAGTCTTTTGCTGCTGCCAAGAGTTCTGCTTCTGAGATTTCTTTTCTAAAGTATTTTTCAGTTGTAAATTTTAATTCGCGGAATTCTCCCAAACGAGGGAAACCGATGATTGTAGTTGACATGATGTGTCCTCCAAAATTTGTTGTTGAAACTATCTTAACAGAAAAGAAATCATCTGTATAATTGTAAAAAATTAGGCTTTGATATAGTTTGAAACTATATCTCCGTTTTAGACAAAAGAAAAAGATCTGAGACAAATGCCTCAAATCCTTTGTGTAGCTTGTTTTATAGCTTTATTTCAGTTATACGGTTCAAACGCGTTATTAGTAATTCTTATAAGTGACTATGGCTTGTTATTAGAAAAGACTATAATACTCTAATCAACTCTTTTCCTGTTCGAGTGGGACTACTACTAGTGTCTTTCCTAAACTGGCTAGAACTTTCAAGGATTTCCTCCTTGGTAAAAAGTTCTGACCGGACATCCTTCCATTTACTCCCAATAGCACTATTCTTCATCACTTACCCCTCTTTCTTTTAGAGCTATGTATTTTTTGAAAAAATGAGCGAATTATGATTCGATAGATTGACCAGCGGATTTAAAATTGGTGCTAACTTGTTTCTTAACAGATTTTCCTTTTCTAGGGTAAAGCAGTTCCTGTTTGCTTAACCCCAATTTTCCATGATGAATCCAATAGTAAATGGTTGAAATTCCCACGTTAACCCCTTTAGCCATCATCATTTCAGGCGAAAATTTTTGGTTATGATAGTGGAGAATCTTTTCCTTTAGTTCCTTGGTCAAGCTTGATTTCTTGACCTAACGCTTGCGATTATTTTCATAAGACTGTTGAGCATAGTCGCCATAATAAACCTCTTTGAAGCGCCCTTTTCCAAGACATTTTCGGACTGTCCCACACTTGATTTCAGTGTGGATAGTTTGAGGAACTTTTCCAAGTAGAGAGGCAATTTCTCTATTTGATTTTCCTTCTTTTTCCATCGTTCGATTAAGCGACGGCTATCGATTGTCAAATGTTTGCCTTTTGTAGTATAATTGTCTTGCATTTCTGTGCCTTTTAATCATTTCAATCTTAAATTGGACTTTTTTACTTGGGTTGTACTTAATCTATGAGGAAGACAAGAAAAAGAATATCAATCAAGTAAAGTCACAAAGTCACATTAGCTCCGAGCAACCATTGCAAATTGAGGTACTCATACAATGATTAAAACATTTCTTTCTGCCCTTTCTGTCATTCTCTTCGCTATCCCTATCATAGCTTATTCTTTTTTCCCATCTTCTAATCTTAATATTTGGCTATCTACCAGACCTATCTTGGCACAGATTTATGCCTTCCCCTTAGCTACTGCAACTATAGCTTCTATTTTAAGTTTCGTATTTTTTTCCCTATCTTTTTACAAGAAAAATAAACAAATACGGTTTTACTCTGGCATTTTGCTCTTATTATCGCTCATATTACTATTATTCGGAACAGATAAAACCCTTTCTTCCACATCAAATAATACTAAAACCTTAAAATTAGTAACTTGGAACGTCGCTAATCAAATAGAAGCACAACATATTGAGCGAATTTTTAGCCATTTTGATGCCGATATGGCTATATTCCCTGAACTAGCTACCAATATCAGAGGTGAGCAAGAAAACCAGAGAATCAAACTATTGTTTCATCAAGTTGGACTTTCTATGGCCAACTATGATATTTTCACTTCTCCATCTACCAATAGTGGAATAGCTCCTGTGACTGTGATTGTCAAGAAAAGTTATGGTTTCTATACAGAAGCTAAAACTTTTCATACAACACGTTTTGGGACAATTCTATTACATTCGAGAAAACAAAATATACCAGATATCATTGCTTTGCATACTGCTCCTCCTCTGCCAGGTTTACAGGTTTAATGGAAATCTGGAAGCAAGACTTAAATATCATTCATAATCAACTGGCTTCAAAATATCCAAAGGCTATTATTGCAGGTGATTTTAATGCAACTATGCGTCATGGAGCACTTGCAAAAATAAGCTCTCATAGGGACGCATTGAATGCACTTCCACCTTTTGAAAGAGGAACTTGGAATAGCCAAAGTCCAAAACTTTTTAATGCAACAATAGATCATATTTTATTGCCTAAAAACCACTACTATGTTAAAGATTTAGACATTGTAAGTTTTCAAAACTCTGATCATAGATGTATTTTTACAGAAATCACATTTTAATTATTTTATACTCTTCGACAATCTCTTCAAACCACGTCAGCATCGCCTTACCTTAGACATATGGTTACTGACTTCGTCAGTCTTATCTACAACCTCAAAACAGTGTTTTGAGCAACCTACGGCTAGCTTCCTAGTTTGCTTTTTGATTTTCATTGAGTATTATATAAAATCACCCCTCTAGTGTTCATGAACTAGAGGGGGAATTTGTATCATACTATCGTTTAACGCACTTCTGCATTGACTTTTTCTTCGAGCGATGCTTGGATTTTTTCCATGTAGCGTGCAACTTCTTCATCCGTTAAGCTGTCTTCTGGATTTTGGAAGGTCAAGCTATAAGCCATTGACTTCATACCAAGTCCTAATTTTTCGCCTGAGAAGACGTCAAAGAGTTTGATATCTGTCAAACGTTTTATGCCTGCAGCTTGGATCGCGTCCACAACTTCTTGGTGAGTGACTTCTGCCTTGAGGAGAAGGGCAACGTCACGGCTGACTGCTGGGAATTTAGTAATTTCCACAAATGGAGTAGCTGGTTGAAGGGCAGCTTCGATGGCTGAAAGGTTAAGCTCAGCTACATACGTTTCTGGAATATCGTAAGCCTTAGCAGTGACTGGATGCACTTGACCAAGGAAACCAAGAACTTGGTCGCCGAGTGAAATCATAGCTGTACGTCCTGGGTGGAGGCTTGCAATTTCAGCTGTAGCTGTATAGGTCACTTCTAGTCCCAAGCGAGTAAATAGGGCTTCAAGGATTCCCTTAGCATAGAAGAAATCAACTGGAACTGCTGCTGTTTGGAAATCTTTTTCAGCAACCAATCCTGTCAAGGCAAAGGCAAAACTGTTGACTTCATTTGGAAGTTCTTCTTTTGGATTGCCAGTTTGTTCAAAGACTTTTCCAATCTCGTAAAGAGCCAAGTTTTTATTCTTACGAGCCACGTTGTAGGCAACAGTGTCAAGGATACCTGAGATCATATTTTGACGGAGGACTGAACGGTCCACTGTCATTGGCCACATAAGTTCCGTAAGGTTACTTGGTTGAGCCGTAAACTCAACTGCTTTTTCAGGAGTTGTTAGAGCATAGGTGATGATTTCTGTCAAACCTGCTCCTTCAGCAATGGTACGAACCTGACGGCGGAGTTTTTGTGTGGCTGTCAATTCGCCAGCTGTCCCATCGTCTTTTGGAAGGCTGGTTGGCAAGCGGTCATATCCATAGATACGAGCGATTTCTTCAAAGAGGTCTGCCTCGATTGTGATATCCCAACGACGACGTGGTACGCTGACTGTAAAGCTGTCTGCATTTCCAGAAAGACCAAAGCCAAGACGACGGAAGACGTCTTCTACATCAGCATAAGAAAGATCAGTTCCGAGGACACGGTTAACATCAGCAAGAGTTGAAGAAACTTCCACATCAGAGGTATCAAGCTCACCCGCTGAAACAATACCTTTACGCACCGTCGCACCTGCAAGTTCTGCAATCATGCTAGCCGCCGCATCAAGAGCTTCGTTAACAGTTGCCACATTGATCCCTTTTTCAAAGCGAGAAGATGACTCAGAACGAAGGTTAAGACGACCGCTGGTCTTACGGATTGATTTTCCGTTGAAGACTGCAGCTTCAAGGACGACACGACTAGATTTCTCAGAGATTTCTGTTGCTTGACCGCCCATGACACCTGCAAGGGCTACTGGCTTGTCTGCGACAGTGATGACTAGGTCATTTGTTTCCAAGTCACGTTCTTCACCATCTAAAGTCACCAATTTTTCACCAGCACGCGCTTCACGTACACGGATGTCAGTTCCTTCAAAGGTATCCAAGTCAAAAGCATGCATAGGTTGACCAAAGTAGAGCAGGATGTAGTTGGTCACGTCCACCACGTTGTTAATGGGACGGATACCTTCATTCATAAGAAGATTTTGCAACCATTGTGGACTTGGTGCAATAGTCACATTGTCCAAGATACGGGCTGCATAGTAAGGTGCCTTGTCTGTTTCAATCCCTATAGAAAGAGCGTCTGCTGCAACTTCATTTGTTTCTGTTAGAGTAAATTCTTTAAAGTTGACTGCCTTGTCATAGATGGCTGCTACTTCGTGAGCTACCCCACGCATAGAAAGGGCATCCGCACGGTTGGGTGTGATAGAAAGTTCGATGATTTCATCATCCAAGTCTAGGTATGAGAAGACTTCCTCACCTGGAACGGCATTTTCCGGCAAGATTTGGATACCATCTGCGAATTCCTTAGGCACAACTGAGTCAGAAATTCCCAATTCACCAAGTGAACAGATCATCCCAAGTGACTCTAAGCCACGGATTTTTCCTTTTTTGATTTTGTAGTTGTCAGCGATGCGAGCTCCTGGAAGAGCCACCATAACCTTGATACCAGCACGCACATTTGGGGCACCACAGACGATTTGACGGGTTGCTTCTTCGCCAACGTTAACCTGACAAACATGGAGGTGAGTTTCTGGCACATCTTCGCAAGACAAGACCTCACCGACGACAATTTTTGAGAGACCAGCAGCAGGTGATTCGACACCTTCTACCTCGATCCCTGTAGTTGACATTTTTTCAGCCAACTCTTGTGATGGAACATCAATGTCCACCAATTCTTTTAACCATTTATAAGATACAAGCATAATTTAGTTCTCCAGAATGACAGTTGCCACTCTGGTTCTTTTCCTTTCCTATCATTTCAATAGAAGAATCATCTTCTTACCTTAATTTCTTTCTCAGTAACCAATCCGTATCTACTTTTTGACCAACCATAAAATGATGTTGGCTAAATTTTTCAAAACCATATCGATTATAAAATACTTGAGCTTTTGTATTATGCTCCCAAACACCTAACCAAGCCCAGGAAAAACTATTTTTTGTAGCAAGTTCAAGAGCGAATTCAAACAGTTGCTTACCGAATCCAAATCCTTGGAATTTTTGTAGCACATAGAGACGTTGAATTTCAAAAGCATCCTCTAATTCTCTCTCAGTCTGAGCACTTCCCCAGTTGACTTTGAGAAAACCAGCTATCTCCTCTTCATGCATAATGAAATAGGTTTCGGATTCTGGATTTTCCAACTCAGTTGACAAAACTCTCAAACTATAAGCATCTTCAAAGTATTCCTGTAACTGCTCTTCCGTATTATCATGAGCAAATGTTTCACGAAAGGTTTGTTTGGCTATTTTAGCCAACACCTCAACATCTGCCTTTTCTACTTTTCTAATCATTATTTAAACTGTTCTGAGAAGCGGACATCTCCTTGGTAGAATCCACGGATATCGTTGATTCCGTAACGGAGCATAGCTACACGCTCTTGTCCAAGACCAAAGGCAAATCCAGAGTAAACAGTCGCATCGATACCACTCATTTCAAGGACACGTGGGTGAACCATACCGGCACCCATAATTTCGATCCAACCTGTTTTCTTACATACGTTACAGCCTTCTCCACCACACTTGAAGCAAGAAACATCCACCTCAACAGATGGCTCTGTGAATGGGAAGTAAGATGGGCGCAAACGAATTTGACGCTCTTCACCAAACATTTTTTTGACAATCAACTGAAGGGTTCCTTGAAGGTCTGCCATAGAGATATTTTTCCCAACAACCAAGCCTTCAATTTGGTGGAACTGGTGACTGTGGGTTGCATCGTCCGTATCACGACGGAAGACACGCCCTGGTGAGATCATCTTCAAAGGACCTTTAGAGAAATCATGGGCATCCATGGCACGCGCTTGAACTGGAGACGTGTGAGTACGGAGTAAGATTTCTTCTGTGATATAGAATGTGTCCTGCATATCACGGGCTGGGTGGTCTTTTGGAAGGTTCATACGTTCAAAGTTATAGTAGTCTTGCTCCACTTCAAAACCATCCACGACTTGGTAACCCATACCGATGAAGATATCTTCGATTTCTTCACTGGTTTGTGTCAAAACGTGACGGTGACCAGTCGCAACTGGACGACCTGGAAGCGTCACATCGATACTCTCGCTAGCTAATTGAGCTGCAACTTTCTTTTCTTCCAAGAGCTTAGCTGTTTCTTCAAAGGCTGCTGTCAAGACATCACGAGCTTCATTGACGTGTTTCCCGATAATTGGACGCATCTCAGCAGAGACATCTTTCATCCCTTTGAGGATTTCAGTAAGTGAACCCTTTTTACCAAGGACAGAGACACGCAAATCTTGCATCTCTTTTTCATTTTCAGCAGTAATCTGCTTCAAGCTAGCCAGCGTTTCTTCACGAAGCGCTTTTAATTGTTCTTCAATAGTTGACATAATTCCTCCATCAGTCTCTCATAAGATAAAAAGAAAACCACATGCCAAAAACTCCACTCGGAGCGTTGACACGCGGTACCATCCGTTTTCATCTGACAAGTCAGACCTTCATTTCTAAATCCATGCGCAAGTGAATTCACCCAGCTTTCATATAGAGAGCTTGCAGTCACGGCTCTCCTCCCTGATATACTTCCCTTGAGTTACTAGTCTTGCGGATTCCTATTCAATTACTACTTAGTTTATCAGATTTTTACCATTCTTGCAAGACCTATCTCACTTCTGTTTGTTAGATGTGCTTCGAATGTGAAAATGTCATCATTCTCACTAAAGAAATGAAAATCATACATAGAAATTTTTAAAAGTTTTCTCTATCGTAAACCTGCCACTAGCTCAGAAGCTATACTAGCTGATTCCAAACGTAATATGGTCATTTCATCTACCTTCCCTAATAATGGCATTGCGCCATACCAAACAATGGTCTTGTTTACCAAAAGAATAGGCGTGACTATTTTTGATTGAGTAAAAGATACTTTAATTTTCTGGCTCTTCAACTGGTCTAGCCATGCTTTACTTGCAACCGTCTCTGGTATACATATCTCAATTTGACTAATCCTAAATTCTTTTAGAAAATTCATCAGTTTTGTCTGGTGCACATAAGGTAAAATAAGCATACATTCCTGTCTTTCCCCTGCCAAGTCCTCTCTCAACACCTTCTCATATCTACTATCAACATAAACGAATTGTTTCTCCTCACCCTCGATGACACGATAATCCATCTTTCGATAAGCTACTTGTCGTTTCTGAAACATCTTTTCTAAATAAGGAACATGAATATCCACATAATCGAAAATCCGCACCAAAGACTTATTCTTGTAGTTTCGATGAATCCGGCCTGCGTACTGAATCAAATTATTTTTCCAAGAAAAGGGGGCTGCCAAGATCAGCGTGTCCAACTGAGGTAAGTCAAAACCTTCGCCAATGTATTTTCCAGTAGATAACAAAACAAACCCTTTATCTAACTGTTCTAACGTCTCCAGTAAACTCGTTCTTTCTCGGACTTTGGTTTTTCCGCTAATAATGTAACAGTCATCAACCTCTTTCTCTTTCAATAACTTTTCAAAGACATCTATCTGTTGAATTCGATTGACTAGAACCAAGATATTCCGCCCTTCTGCCACTTGGGCTAGAATATCCTTGAGAATCATCTGATTCCTCACTGAGTCTATAGCAATCCAATCACTAAGCTGTATAAAATTACTTGCTTTGGTCTTTTCAATCTCCAAATGACCAAAAGAAGTGAATCTTAATTGCAATTGCCGTTTAAAATCCGTTTCCCTCTTATCAGCAGTATGGAGTATCTCACCAATTCTCTGAAAAACAATAGGCTCATGACCATTCTTACGCTCAGGCGTAGCCGTCAAACCGTAAAGATACTTCCCTCTAAACTGAGCAACAACTTTTTCAAACATCAAGGCAGAGACATGATGACACTCATCCACAATCATCATCTCATACTCATCCAAAAGACTTTGACTATTTTCCAACTTAAATAGAGATTGAATCATAACAACATCAACCAGTTTACTCAGCCATTTCTTAATCCCACCGTACTGCCCAACATAGCCGATTACCTTTTCACGACCTGATGCCGTATAACGGATAGCCTCCTCCTCTTCGAAAGTCAAAAAGCAGTTTAAGCGATCTAGCCATTGGTCTAAGAGTTGCTTATTATGGACTAGAATAATTGTTTTTGTTTTCCGTTCAGAGATAAGAGCAGCACCTAAAACGGTCTTCCCAAAACCAGTCTCCGCATGAAGTAAACCATTTTCTTTGGAAATCATATCTGACAGGGCTAACTCTTGCTCCAAAGTAAGTTCTCCCTTAAATGCTACTCTAATAGACCTTTGTACTTTTCTCCTATCCTCCACAACTACCTGCTCATACTCAATGAAAATCAAAAAGCAAACTAGGAAGCTAGCCGTAGGTTGCTCAAAGCACTGCTTTGAGGTTGTAGATAAGACTGACGAAGTCAGTTACATATATCTACGGCAAGGCGAAGCTGACGTGGTTTGAAGAGATTTTCGAAGAGTATTAAATTTATCTTGCAATGGATATAGTAAACCTCTTGGCAACCATAAATAATGTTCGGATTCTCCAAATAAATACATTCTCTCAGGAATTTGATAGGTTGGCTGTCGCATAGCCTGCTTTAAATAAAATTCGGGATTAGAAAAGGAAGCCATATTTTTCAAGAAAAACAGTGTCTTGGGTGTCACAGACGATTTTTCAAGTTGGATCATATTGGATAAGACGACCTTCAACTCCTTATCCAATTCTTGCTTGCCTAACTCCTCTTGGATTAACAGTGCCACTTTAGCAGTTGAAACCCTCTGAATTTCTTGTAGATACCTCCATTGGTCTTCATAAGGCTGAAACTGTTCATCCACAAAGACCGTTCTCCCTTGATGATAAGCTTCTCCTTGAAAAGGAAGGGCAATCAAATTACCAAATCCACCTTTAGGAAGAACATCCTGATTTGGAAACATGCGATCAAAAGAATCAAAGGACAGTTGCATACTTTCCTGCATAGCCAATTCTAATAGTTTCTTTCCAAATAAGCGAGCCTCTCGACACGAAATCGCTTCCTCAAAGAAGAACCAAATATGGAGTCCGTGACCCGAACGAGAAATCTCTAAATGGGCTTCCATCTGGCGTTCCCTGGCTATTCTTCGAATAGTTAAACCAGCTTCTTTCCAATCTCCTTCATCAAAATCCAGTACCAAAAAATAACAGCTATCATCTAAGTGCATAGGAAAGATACCGATAGCTGTCTCCCCACGAAAATGAGATTTCAAAACGGAGTCCGTCAATGTCTGGAAACTCCGTTTTTCAGGTGGCAACTGCTTCCAACCATAATCATAGGATGGAAAATACTGAATTTTCCCTTGATCATTGATAAAACTCTTAGCATAAACATCATAACGGCCAGCAAACACAGAGGTAAACAATTGTAATTTTTCTTGCGTCGTCAAGTGACTACTTTGAAGTTGGAACATCTCCTCGAACCGAGATCGTTCCATAACAAACTGACTCTTGTCTTTAAGACGTTTACACAAGAAAAACTCACTATCCCCATTAAAAGAAGAAAAGACATCAAGTACTTCTACCACAATTCCATCCAAAGACACAAAAACAGCCATAAGAGTCACCTCCTTGATTCCTATAGGCTGATTATAACAAGAATAGCTGAAATTGTACACGAAAATAAAATCCGAATAGCACTGAAAGTACGAAATAAATAGAGTTTAAACGAGCAATCTATAAAATAAAAAAAAAACACATATTATCAAGCGACCTAAATCTTTGATGATATGCGTTTTCTTGTAGGAATATTTACTTCATTTTTTTCCTAAAATTCAATGTTTACTCAGTATTAGGATTTTTAAAGATCGAGTTCTAGATACATCTTTTCTGATGACAGATCATTTTGACCACCGAGCAAGAGATTTTCAAAAAAAGCTGTTAAAAACTCAGGACGTCGCTGTAAAATCTTTGCATTATCTAATACCAAGGCATCACGAAAATACTTGGCATGTTGCTGAAATGGTGTATTATCAATATCAAAACCAAACTCACGAAGATACTGAATCAAAAAGACCGTTACTGTCCGAGTGTTTCCTTCGCGAAATGGATGAATCTGCCAGATTCCTGAAATAAAATGCTGGATTTGTTTAACCACATCCGCCTGAGTTAGTGTCGCATATGCAACTTGTTTTTCCTGATTAAAATCATAATCCAAGGTCATTTGAATCATGGAGTAATCAGAGTACACAACACTTTCACCATTCAAAACAGGTTCATTCTTTGTGATATTGGTCTGACGAAATTGCCCCACCGGAATAGAGGGTTCAAATATATCTTGAAACAACTCCTTATGAATAGCAAGTAAGGTCGCAGGACTAAAGCTAAAGCCTCTTCGAGACAATAGTTCTACAATACGTAGAGAAACCAAGTCTGCCTCTTCCGTGCTTGCATCAATAGTATGGTGATAAGCCGTTGCATCTTCATAAACCTGCTCGTAAGTCAGTTCACCCCGGGACTGTTTCTCAGCCAAAGATTCCATATACGCTGATGGCACTAGATTGTCAACTTTCTGCAGACCAAAACCTATCCGCCATAAGTCACGCTTAGCTTCATAAGACAAGTTTGGGTTGTCAATGTTGTAAGTTGGTTGCATAGAAATATCCTTTCAATTGTTTTTCTGTGTCATCGGTAAATGGTGAAATTGGGGTGAACTATAAAAAACATTCATAATAAGTTCTATGAAGAAGTAATAAAAGAGTTATACTCAACATCCCATGCACTCATTTGTAATGCCTTTTGGATGAATGGTTTGATTAAATGAATAATTCTAGCTTGCATACTTATCAAACTCATAGGATACACCACTCTGAACTCGTTGGTTTGTTCAAATCCCCCAACACCTGAGAAGAAACTGCAATGTTGTACTTCTCAGAGCGGTTCGAACATAGATGGTTTGTTGTGTAGTAAGCTGGTTTCTAGAATGTTGACTAACCATTCTAGTGTATCATTTTAATCAAATGCAAATCCATTGAATAGTTCCTTAGAAATTATAAAAAATTCCCTTTACTCTATTGCTAGCTTACAAATTTCGAAATCTAAAAAATCATCAATTATTGTTTGAACTAGCTAATCTTAGGTTAATATTTTATTTACAAAATATGTAAATACTCGTTGATTTTAGCTGATGATAATTCTTCACTAAAAAATATATATTCTATTCCTTTTTTTGAATTACCTGCACTATAGTTTAACATATAAGGGAAATGCTCAAATTTTGAGTACATATTTTGGATTTCCTCGTGAAAATCATATGTAAGAACCCATTTATGTTTACTCATATATTTGTCAATAGTGTCTCGTAATTCTAAATGATCTATGTGTTCATAAAAATTTGTGTACAATTGTTTTCCCTTAACATAATATGGTGGGTCAAAAAAAGTCAGAGAGCGTTTTGTACGATTAATATTATTTTTAATAAATTCAATAGCATCTATATTATACAAATTGATTCTACTCTTATTTTTAGCAATTAATTCAATCTTATTTATCAATACTTCTGTATTATATCTGCAATCCATTTTATAATTTCCCATTTGGGCTCTGCCGCCTATGGGACCAGCTTGAATAATTCCTGATCGATTTGTTCTATTTAGATAGAATGTAGAGAAACCTAATGTAAGTAAGTCGACATTTTCTTTGTTTCTTTGAATAGCTTGCTGCTTATCCCATTCTTCAATCGTAAATACTGCCTCTTTTACTTTTTTTATAAAAGAATCAGTATCGTGTAAAATTGAAAACCACATCGCATAAACAGATCTATCAAAATCATTTAACATTATTTTTTTGACGTCATTATTGAGCAACAATTTTAGTGCTACTGCGGCTCCCCCGCAAAATGGTTCTATATAAGTATCAATATTGTTATTCTCTACCAAATATTTAATATATTGGTAAGTTTTATTTTTTCCTCCAGGATAACGTAATGGGCTAAAATTATCCATTATTTACTCCTTCTACCAATCTATTAAAAATAACAGAAAAATATCTCTTAAATTTCCGACCAATTGACTGAATAGTAGTAATACTAATTTCAGTTTTATAATCGTGAATTAAACCATTCAATGTTTCTATATCAATATCGTGTTTATTAAAAGTTTTTGCTTCCGTTTTTGAAAGCTTTTTATTTGTCACCAAGTGATTTTTAACGACTGAAACAAGAGCAGGTAATTTTTCTGGTGGTTGTTTTATATCGACTAAATCAACATAAGCTTTAGTACTGTATTCTATTAAACTTCTTAAAAGGAATGCAATAATAATGTGATCACCTGTATTCATTGACAAAACATTCAAATTTTGCAATTTTTTAATTACTTCATAAATTTTAAAGTAATTAGTATTAGATGATAATTTTGCCAAAGATTCATCATACCAATTTTGTTCGAATAGCACTTGATAATCCTGTTGTTTATTATCAAAATCTACATTTAAGAAAATTTTAAAATATTTAATAATCCCATTGTATTGAACTTCAATATCATATGTACCATTTTCTGAAATAGAATCAATGATATTATCTTTAATCACAATATTTTGATGAGAACAACTAACTGAGATTCGTGCATAGTCAGAACTTTGTTTTGGAATCCGGTCACCTTTTTCGTCAACTAGAAAAATACACTTGGTCAAATCATAATTCCTTTGTCCAATAGTTATCTGAGTTGTAGGAACAAAAAATTTATATTTTGTTTCCTGATTCGGTGAATCAGATGTTTTTTTATTATCCTTCAGACTGTCTTCAGTATTTTTGATGCCATTATCTAAAGAATTTTCTGATGTATTCTCATTAAACGATTCTGTTGTTTCAAAAGCTTTATATTCTCTAATTTTTTCAGCTAATCCCGGGATTACTTTGTTATCTATAATAATTTTGTTCCATTGTTCCTGTTTACTAAATACCCGTGTATCTAATTTTTTATCAATCCAAACTGCCTTACCAAGTAATCCTAATATTTCATGATATATTTTTTCATTTTTTACTATTGCTTGGAACTCATCATTAAATTCAAACTTTAAGTCCTTACTCAATGGTCTTAAAACTCTCGATACTAGCACATCTGTATCTAAATGTGTTAGTTTTTCCAAATCAGATTTATAAATTTTAGTTGCATTATGAACTGCAGTTAAATAATTTAATTGTTGTATTGAATTTCTAATTGCTGTTTTTCCTTCCGGAGTAATACTTTTAATTTTTTCTAAAGATTCGTCACTAGATAGTCCTTTTTTTCTGTATTGGGTATAAAGATTATGATAAAATACCCTTTTATCAGTAGCACTCCATGTTTTAATTCCATCTACATGTTTTGCACTAATCTTAAAAAGAGCCTTATCTCTAGTATCTTCTTTTACTACGTCACAACTAACTTCAAAATCTTGAATGTTCAGATTCAATTGTTCAATTTTCTTCCTTTCCGAACTTGTTAATAAGTACGAATATTGAAACAAAAGTTTTAGTGAAGCAATTCTTCGATTACCTTCTAACACAGTATAACTAACTTTTCTAGAGGTTCCACTTTTCAAAACAATAATACGTTCACCTATTGTATTATAACCATTTTCGACAATTTGAAATGCGAGCTCTTTAATTTGTTCAAAATTAATCAAATATCTAATTATTTCTTCCTCAGTATTAAAATCAAACATTGAAAATCTAGGATTATTGAAATCTAGATTAATCTCTAAAGGATTTAAGACAACAGTATCAAACATAAATATTCCTTTCACAACTGTTATAATTATAATTGATATTATACCAAAAACCCCAGCAAATTGCCGAGGCTTATAGTTTATCCCACCAACTTCTTCATCTCATCAATACGTGCGACGGTCGCGTCGTATTTAGCTTGGTAGTCAGCTTGTTTGTCGCGTTCTTTCTGGACAACTTCTGGTTTGGCATTGGCTACGAAGCGTTCGTTAGAGAGCTTCTTACCGACCATATCCAGTTCTTTTTGCCATTTAGCCAGTTCCTTGTCGAGACGAGCCAGTTCTTCTTCGACATTGAGGAGGTCAGCCAGTGGCAAGTAGATTTCTGCTCCTGTGATGACGCTTGACATTGCGAGCTCAGGTGCAGGGATAGTTGATGCGATTTCCAAGTGTTCTGGATTTGTGAAGCGTTTGATGTAGTTGACATTGCTGTTAAAGAAGGCTTCCAAGTCGCTATCGCTTGTCTTAACAAGGATGGTGATTGGCTTGCTTGGAGCTACATTTACTTCTGCACGCGCATTACGAACGGCACGGATTAAGTCTTTGAGGCTTTCGACACCAGTGTGGGCAGCAAGGTCTTCAAAGGCTGGATTAACAGTTGGGTATTCTGCTGTAACGATAGAGCCTTCTGAGATTTGTCCAAAGATTTCCTCTGTCACGAATGGCATGATTGGGTGAAGGAGACGAAGGATCTTGTCCAGAGTGTAAAGGAGAACAGAGCGTGTGATGACTTTCTCTTCTTCGTTATCGCTATAAAGGACTTCCTTGGTCAACTCAACGTACCAGTCCGCAAACTCATCCCAAATGAAGTTGTAGAGGATGTGTCCAGCGACACCAAACTCAAACTTGTCAAAATTGGCAGTAGCTTTGCCGATGGTTTCATTGAGGTTGTGGAGAATCCAACGGTCTGTGACATTTCCAGCTTCCTTGTTGGCAACTTTTTCCACATTGGCAGTTGCTTGCTCAAGGGTCAAGCCTTCATTGTTCATGAGGATGTAGCGAGAGATGTTCCAGATCTTGTTAATGAAGTTCCATGAGGCATCCATTTTCTCGTAAGAGAAGCGCACGTCTTGTCCTGGTGCAGAACCGTTTGAAAGGAACCATCGAAGGGCATCGGCACCGTATTTCTCGATGACATCCATTGGGTCAATCCCGTTACCGAGAGATTTAGACATCTTGCGTCCTTGCTCGTCACGAATGAGACCATGGATAAGAACGTTTTGGAATGGCTGACGGCCAGTGAATTCCAATGATTGGAAGATCATACGAGACACCCAAAAGAAGATGATGTCGTAACCTGTTACCAAGGTTGAAGTTGGGAAGTAGCGTTTGAAGTCTGCTGAGTCGACATCAGGCCAGCCCATGGTTGAGAATGGCCAAAGGGCAGAACTGAACCACGTATCCAAGACATCTTCGTCCTGAGTCCAACCTTCACCATCTGGAGCTTCTTCGCCAACGTACATTTCACCCTCAGCATTGTACCAAGCAGGGATTTGGTGACCCCACCAGAGCTGACGAGAGATTACCCAGTCATGGACATTTTCCATCCATTGGAGGAAGGTATCGTTGAAACGAGGTGGGTAGAATTCGACCTTGTCCTCTGTGTCTTGGTTGGCAATAGCATTTTTCGCCAATTGGTCCATCTTAACGAACCATTGTGTAGACAAGCGTGGCTCAACCACCACACCAGTACGCTCTGAGTGACCAACACTGTGGACACGTTTTTCGATTTTAACAAGGGCACCGATTTCTTCCAGCTTAGCAACGACTGCCTTACGAGCTTCGAAACGGTCCATGCCTGCAAATTCGAAAGCCAAATCGTTCATGGTTCCGTCGTCGTTCATGACGTTGACTTGTGGTAAGTTATGGCGTTGACCAACCAAGAAGTCATTTGGATCGTGGGCAGGGGTGATTTTCACAACACCTGTACCAAACTCAGGGTCTGCGTGTTCGTCGGCAACGATTGGGATGAGTTTATTAGCGATTGGAAGGATGACATTTTTTCCGATCAAGTCCTTGTAGCGTGGGTCTTCTGGATTGACCGCAACGGCAACGTCCCCAAACATAGTCTCAGGACGAGTTGTGGCAACTTCAAGGGCGCGTGAACCGTCTTCCAGCATGTAGTTCATGTGGTAGAAGGCACCTTCGACATCCTTGTGGATAACCTCGATATCAGAAAGGGCTGTGCGAGCTGCTGGGTCCCAGTTTATGATAAACTCACCACGGTAGATCCAGCCTTTCCTGTAAAGGTCCACAAAGACCTTACGAACAGCTTTTGACAAACCTTCGTCAAGGGTGAAACGCTCACGAGAGTAGTCTACAGAAAGCCCCATCTTGCCCCATTGCTCCTTGATAGTAGTGGCATATTCGTCTTTCCATTCCCAGACTTTATCTAGGAATTTTTCACGACCGAGATCGTAACGAGTAATGCCCTCACCACGCAAGCGTTCCTCTACCTTAGCCTGAGTGGCAATCCCCGCGTGGTCCATCCCTGGAAGCCAAAGGGTATCAAAACCTTGCATGCGTTTTTGACGGATGATGATATCTTGCAAAGTCGTATCCCAAGCGTGACCAAGGTGAAGCTTACCAGTTACATTTGGTGGTGGAATCACGATTGAATAAGGCTTAGCCTTTTGATCGCCTGAAGGCTTGAAAACATCCGCATCAAGCCATTTTTGGTAACGACCAGCCTCAACCTCGGCTGGATTGTATTTAGGTGAAAGTTCTTTAGACATGTGTGTTCTCCTTGTTTAAGTAGTTCAATATCTTAAAAATTTGTTCTAACTCTTGTTTTTGCATATAAGAAGTCATATAGTTATAATCTGGCAATCCAGTTTCAGCAACTGGTAACATAATCTTTTGACGTTTCATGCGTTCTCCATTGAATTTATAACCATAGGCATACTTGATTTTTTGCGACAAAATCATTTGTTTCAAGAAAAGGTAGGTATATTTGTTTCCGTATATTCCATCTTTCCATTTCAATCGTTTGACATCATCAGAAAAAATGGCTTCGTAGGGATGATAGAAATTCTCAACGACGCTACCATTGTAATTTACACCAAGCACATTTGCATCAAGACTTTTATTTTTATTAGATACAAAGGCTGTAACCCCATTATCGCTATCGCTAGCACCTACAAATGGTCTCAATCCAATTTCTTGATTTGCTTTTGTCAAACGAACGCCCGATTTAATCTCACAAACATCCTCAATCCAGAAATCTTTCCAAGAAATTTCACAAACTTTTTCTTTAAGAATGTTCATCATTCTGATATATATATATATATTCTATCACTTCTTGGACTTTGTCAAGTTCTAATTTTTTCACAAAGTCAGACATATATTGGAAATTTGGATTTCCCTTTTCATCGGAAGGAAGTACTAGAGTTTCTCGTTTCAATCTTTCTTGGTTTCGTTTATATCCAAAATTATATTTTCCTCTAACTTGATCAGCTATTGTAGTTATAAACTTAGCATTATATTCATTCAGATATTGATTATATCCCACTGTTATATCTTGTGATGCAATAAAGTCTTCTTTTTTATAGACACTATACCCCATTGAACCTTCGCCGTTACGAATGAAAGCAATAGCATTCCCAGAATATATAAGATTTTCTTTTCGCTTCACAAAATCCAAAACACCATTATTGCGATTAGTTGCTCCAACGTAGCTAATCCCATCAGATGTATTTTTTTCTAAATGATTAAGTCCTTTACTGCTTTTTGTAACTAAATCAAAAATGTCTCCTAGCTTAAATGTTTTCCATTCTACCTTATCTAGTCCTACCACATCTCCAGCTAGTTCAATCAATTTTCGCTCATAATAATCAATGATTTTCTGAGCTTGTTGCTTCTGTTCTTGCTTGATGTAATCTTCCATGAACTGCCAGTTAGGCTGACCTTGGGAATCGATAGGGAGAATAAGTCGTGTTCGATTAAGTCGACCTAGGGTCGCACCATTTCCTCCCCAATTAAACTTTTGCATTTGAATTTTAATAGAGGGAATTATGAACATAGCTGTATATTTGTTTAGATTGTTATTTCTTAAAACTTGAATATTCTGGCCTGTATAAAAAGCAGTTGGCTGATAAAAAACGGTTTGGGTATCCAAGCCTATTGTGATTACATTTCCTTCATCAATATTATATCGATTATTTTGTTTATCAGTAATAAACATATTTATTCCGTTTTGCATATCAGTCCGGGTTATATACGGAATTAAACCTACATCAATATTAAGTTTATTTTTATCAATACCACTTTTTGTTGAAGTGATATCAAACAATCCATTTGAACCACCGATAAAAAACTCTCCCCACTCCACATCCGTCAATTTCAACTTACTCATCTTTGTCACCTGCCATTAGTTTTTTGATTTGCTTGTCAAAATCCGACACGATCTTCTGGGTACGGTTGAATTTCTCATATTCTTGACTGGCTTTCTCATCTGCCTGTTTTTTAGAAATAGATCCTTTTCCTTCTAGAATGTCATATTCATTAAAAGAAAGAAAGCGATCAATACTTTCTGCCAAGGATTGCATGGTAAAGGTATTACGTCGCTCAACCAGACCTTCAATATAGTCGAAGTAAGAGGTTATGGTACGCTCTAGTTGACGGATTTCGGTTTCTTGCAAATAATTCTTAGCAACTGTCACATCCGATTTCAGTACTCGTCCATCTGGTGCATTCTTCCAAGTCGTTAATCCCATTTGTTTCTTATCAGCGTCTGCCTTATGATAAATAATCTCAGCAGCGGTATTACCTGTAATAGCAAAATGAAACTTGTTCTGCACCATAGCATAGAAATTCTTAGTGATTTCAGAATTTCTATCGTAGTCAATAGCGCATTCCGCAAAAATATCGGTTATTTGCTGATAAATACGGCGTTCACTGGCACGGATGGAACGGATTCGCTCTAAGAGTTCACGGAAGTAATCTTGACCAAAGACCGTTTGTCCCTGTTTAAGACGCTCATCATCAAGTACGAACCCCTTAATAATAAATTCTTTTAAGGTATTCGTTGCCCAAATTCGAAATTGTGTCGCCTTTGTTGAGTTAGCACGATAACCAACTGATATGATAGCATCAAGATTATAATACTCCAATTCGCGCTGAACCGCTCTATTTCCCTCTTTTTGAACTGTTCGAAATTTTCGAACAGTTGCCATCTTATCTAACTCGCCATCACTATAAATATTTGATAAATGGTGACTAACTGTTGATTTAGAAACTCCGAATAACTCGGAAATCCCTTTTTGTGTCAACCAAAGATTTTCATCTTGTAAGAGAATATTTAAATTAACATCACCATTAGGTGTCGTATAAAGGACAAAATTAGAAATTTCATTCATACTTGTCACCTTTTTCCGCTACCATCGGAAGTTCCTCAATATCAGTATTTTCTTGATAATTCTCTTTTTCTTCTATTCCGAAAAGATAACCTCGGCCATGAGTAATCATATTGACTTCAAAAGTGAGGTAATCTGCAATGGTCTTTTGAAAATCTTCCTCAGAAGGAATTTCATCATTAAAGTAATAGAAAGAGTGAAGCCATTCATCATCAGCTTCGATTGTTGTTTGAACACAGAACTTAGTTTCTGCTTCTGTGCGATCAAACCAGACATCAAGCAAGTGTTGTTTTTTATCCTTAGCTGTAGCTGTTTCAACCAGACCGATATGTTTAGAAACTTCAAAACCATCATTTTCAAAGTTGATAAATTTGCATTCTTTTTCCGGACGATGCGGTATACCAGCTGTAAATACTGCAATACAGGGATTTGTTCCTACTCCATAAAAGGTATTCTTATTAAGTGTGATAACCCCCTCTAAAGTATGATGTTTTAAAATGTTTTGTTTAGCTTCTTTTTCAAACTTAGTCTTCCCTGTAAAGGTGGACTGAGGAACAATGACAACAGCCTTAGCCCCTTCAACTAAAGAATTTAACAGATGTTCTGTAAAGTTGATTTCATATAATTCAGTATTAGTTGTTGAACCTCTTGAATACGGCGGATTCATCATACCAACATTGCATTGTTTTAGCTGAAGCTTACTAGAATTTTGGCGCAGAAAGTCTTGGTTTTCTAGGTTGCTTTTCCCATCACCCCGCAATATCATATTCGTCGTAGCAATTGTAAACATATAAGATTGCTCCTCTATTCCGAATAGCTGATGTTTGCGAATTTGCTCACGTTGATAATCACTTTCCGCTTTTGTTAACATATCATGCATGGCAGCGATTAGGAAACCTGCTGTACCACAAGTCGGATCAAAAACCTTATCTGTCGGCTTTAAATCAACTAAATCACAAAAAAGTTCTGTAATATGTTTTGGTGTTAAGACAATACCTAAGTTCTGACCGTCTCCTCCAGAGTAAGACATAAATTCCCCGTAGAAACGACCAAGATAATCTTCGGCAGAACTGTTATATCTTAAACTTTGATAGATACTCTTATAAAGAAATTCTGTAAAGTGTTTGATAGGTGTTTTGCCTAGATTAGCATTTTTTTCATTAATTTTCACATCGTCTCTGATGATAGCAAACTGACTAAGTAATTTATCTTTTTTTACTTCGGGAGATACATTAGCACGCTGAAGATTAGACTTGATGGCAGTATATATCTTTGACCCATCTGTTTTTACAGTATCTCCAGTTAAACTTTCCAGAGAGAAGTTTCCATACTCTGTTTCTCTCAATGCTAACAGGATTCCCGAAACAATCAGTGGTTTATTCTTTTCCTCAGTATTACCGTAATTTCTTAGATCATTATGTAAAGTTGCTGCATCTTTTAAAATTTCAGCTGTTTCTTTTTCAAAATTGGTTTCTTCTTGAAGGATCTCTTTTACGTAATACTCATCAATATTATCTATTGAAAAGGAAATCAAAGTCTCAATGTCTGCAAGTTCAAAATACTCACCACGTTCATTTACAAAAACAGGAGTAATGCGGTGTTTTTTTTCATTACCACTAATCCCTACGGCAATAATTTTTTTATAACTAACCTTATCTGCTAAATGCTTAGCATAAAAGACCGCCCCATTAACCGCATAGTCTGTATTTGATTTAATATCATCAGCAATTAAGTCATCATCTGTATAATTGATATGTTTTGATAATCCAGGTTTATCCTCAATAATGATTAAAAAGTCCTTAACAATTCCAACGTATTCTGGAAAACCTGAATTTCCAGTCCCTTTTTTCGAGGCAGTTTTCAGAGCCTCATCAATCTCTTTAATATTACTTCCCTGTGCATCAAAATTTTCACGAATTCCTGCTTCCTTTAAAAGTTCATGAACCCATAAATCAGTATTTACTTCTTTTTTTGCCATAATTAGTTCCTTTTAGTTACTAAACTCTCCCACTCACTCCTCAGCAAGCCATATCTCAAATCATCACAGCGATTGCCTTGGGCATCTTTACGGTCTCGGATGCGAGCTTCGAGGGTAAATCCAAGTTTTTCTGCGACACGTTGACTTTGGACATTATAACCAAAACAAGTCAGTTCAATCTTGTGAAGACCCAAATCTTTAAAGCCTAAGTCAATCAAGGCACGCGCAGCTTCTGGCACATAACCGCGTCCCCAATAGTCTGGGTGTAAGGTATAGCCAATCTCCAGCACATCATCTTCATGACGATGGTTGAAATCAACAGAGCCGATAACTTTATCAGTCTCTTTGGCAACAATTCCATAGCCTGCTGGGAGATTGTCCTTTTCATTGCGCTCAGGAAGGATATGCTCTAGGTAATAAATCTCATCTTCCAAGGTCTTGACTGGAGGAAAACCTGCTGGATAGGCGACCTCTGGCAAACTAGCATAGTCAAAGATATCCTCAGCATCCGCCACTGTGCGGACTCGTAAAACGAGACGTTCTGTTTCCAAGCGTTCTGGCAGTTCAGTTCTTGCCATCCTTTTTCCTCGCTTTCTTAATGAAGCTTCCCATAGAACCAACTCGGTCATCTAAATAACGATAAACGCGCTGGTGGCCATCCCCCATAAAGTAAGTCGGCGCAAAACGGTCATTCTTAAAATGCCCCTTGTCATCCAAAAGTTCTGGAGCAGCTAGTCGTTCGATAATCTTGGCAAAGATATGACAGATTCCATCTTCCTCGATAATCCTATCTACCTGACAATCCAAAACGACTGGACAATCCTCTAAAATCGGTGCCTCAGTTCGTTCAGAAATTTCATAATGTACTCCCAAACGTTCCAATTTCTCCTGATGACTGATAAAACCAGCCTGCTCCATCTCGAGCATGAGATTTTCATCAGGGATATTCACAGTAAATTTTTGATAATGTTTAATTTGATCTGCGACATTCTCTCTCGCAACGACTCCAACCACAATCCAATCTCCCAAGCTATAAGAGGAGCTACAGGTCGTAATATTGTGTCCAAAATTCTGATCCTGATATCTCAAAATGAAAATAGGAAAGCCATAGTAGAGTTTACTTGTTTTAAAAGATTGCTTCATGACAACCTCCTTTGACCAAGATACAAAAGAAAAGCCCTGCCATCTACATGACAGGGACGAATGTATTTATCCGCGGTACCACCCAATTTCGGGCAGTTGCCCGCAACTCTCGTCTTTAAAACAAAAAGACACTTTTATTTCAATTTTTCATCCATTAGCAACCAGTTTTGACACATTTGTGGACTTCTCAGCTCCGCCACTTTCTGTAAAATGTGGGATTCAAAACACCTCTAATGGCTCTATTGTAACAATATTTTTTCGGAAATGCAAGGCACAAGAAAGATTACTTGAACTTGATGCCATTTTCTTTCAATTTCTTGATGGTAGCTGGGCCGATTCCTTTCAAGGCAAGGAGTTCTTTTTCAGTCCAGTTTTTGAAATCTGAAGCAGACTTGATTCCTTGATCATAGAAAGTTTTGGCACGATCAAGTGGAAGTCCACCCAAGTTTGCTGCAAAATCTTCTACAGAATTGGCTACTTTTTGAGCTTGTTCTTTGGTAGCTTCTACTGCTTGTTCAACCTTTTTAGAAACAGCCTTACCAGCTTGGCTTGCTGACTGCTCTGCACGTTTTACGACTTTTTTTGTCTCTTCCACAACCTTAGTCACAGTACTTGAAAAGGCACCTGCGCGACGGAGGCTATTTCGTAATTGTTTTTTACGATTGAGTTTCTTTGACATGATAAAATCCTTTCAATAAAAAACCCCTGCTCTGACAAGGATTTAATATAAATATTCTATCAAGATTTTAGTAAAAAATCAAGAATCTATCTCGTTTAATAATTTCGCTCACCAAACAAGCCTTCTGGCAAATCATGGAATCCCTTGCCTGCTTTGAAGTTTTCAAATTTGCCAAGCAAGAACTGATAAGCATCCAAGCGGCTTTCGTAGCGAATCATGGCATCTTTGGCACGCTCGTCTTGGTCTTCTTCGTAGACTTTTTGGCTTTCCTTGTGCGCCATGTCGTTAATCATAATCTGGGTATTAACCCAAGCTTCAAATTCCTTCATAAATTCTTGTTCGTAACTCATTGATTCTCCTTATTCTAATCCACGGAAATAGTCCGTGTCAATCTCACGGTAGGGTTGAATATCCTGAACGTACTCCAACACACCTTGGAATTCTCCGTTTTCATCGTGCACTGCTGCGTAGGTGATGTGGACAAACTTGCCTCGTGACTCAGACTTGAACCACATTTCATACTTATCCTTGGTCCCCTCACGAAGTCCCTTCATGATGGTCTTGACCTTGTCCAAGTACTTAGGTGGATGACATAGTTCAACATTGCGCCCAACTTGGGACGGCGTCCGTTTGAAAATCATCTCATCAGCTGGCGTATTGTCATTGTAATATTGGAAAATATCGTCTTTATTGACAAAGGTAATTTCCATGGGGAGGTGATTGAGGATGAGGTTGGCCTGCTCGACTGAGAGATAGCCATTCCCAAAAGCCTGTTGACTATGGCGGTCCAGCACTGCTTCCTTTTCCTTAGGGGTAAAGGTAATGGTAAACTGTCCTTCTGGCGTATCGATAACTTGTTGAACTTGACCCTCTGCCGTATCTAGCTGTACAGGCTCTTCTGCACTCTTTTCCTCAACAAAACTCTGTCGTTCTGGCACCCATTTCTCAGACGGACGGATGATAGCATAGCCATAGGCATCGCTCTCCTCCGCAATCTGAAGCCAGTCATCCTGGGTGAAGGACTCAAGGAGAATCATGAGAAGGATGGACTCTTCCTTGAAAATCATACTTTCAAACTCTGTCGCAAAGGCTTCAAAAGCTTCTTTTACACTGCTAATCGATACTTCTGGTAGTTCCTTGGCTGTCGCTAAAGCTGTTTGAAAGAGTTCCCTGATCTGGTCATCCACTCCCCACATGACCTTAGGAGGTGAATCGTGTCCATAGCGCTCCATGATGGGGAAAAATAGCTCTTCCTTACGCTGGTAGTGGATGTCAAATTGACCCACAAGGCCCAGCTGTCGAACCAAGCCCTTACGCATCTCCGCCAGCATTTCTTCATCTTCCATAGACTCATATGTATCTAACAATCTACGAATGCGAATCAAGGTCGCACGGAGGGCCAGATTTTCTTCTTTGAAAATCTGAACTGGGTGACCTGGATGCTCAGTATCCTCTACTTCGACACCCTTAACAGCATTTTTAAAAAGATTGGCATGGACATCACAGAGTTCCATGACATCTTCAAAGGTAACACCTGAGTCTGAGTTCATCAACTCGTGCTCCATGAGAGAAATCTCGATGGCTGACACACCTGTAAAGGTCGCATCAAAACGCTCCTGAACTGACTCAGGAGAGGCACCATTGTGCAATTCTAACAAAATATCCCGTAGGACATGAATCCGTTCATCTGCCATTAGTCTAATCCAATCACTTCGTAGCCGTTTGCTTCCAGCGTGCGGACAATCTTGTCCATAGGAGTTCCTTCAAGCTTAGACCCCTGCTTGAGCGATACTTTACGACCGACTGTGTTGCGCATCAAGGGATTAGCAAGGGGTTTAAAACCAAGCTCCACTAGGATTTCCAAAACTTCTGGATGCTTATCCACCACTTCTGCAACAGGAATTGACACATCGATGATATTGTCCATGACGACCTCCATTGAATGTTCTAAAATGATTTTACTGCTTATATTATACCATATGGAAAGAGAATAAAAAACTAGCAGTACAAGACTTACTAGTTCTCTGAGACTTGAATTACGGCCTAAATAAGTTTAAAGAGCCAATCCAATATTTTAAATAATAGCTTGTAAAACAGCAATTGGACTGCAAAAGAGATGATCATCCAAAAGAATTTCAAAATCCCAATAATCGGTTTAATAAAAATAATGGCAAGAATTGTCCAGAAAAATTTCATTCTCTCTCCTCTGGCTTGATGAGCCACCGAGCCGTATCCATTAACTTGTCTGCAATAAAAAGTTTACCTAGACCGACAACAACATTGTCATCTTTCTTTATCGTTTTCATTACTTTTATACCTTGCACGGTCAAAAAGTAATTCCCGTAAGTTTTAGCTAGAGTTTTTATGAGTCCCATATTACTCTCCTTCGATGATTTCAGCCTCTTTTCGGATTGTTTCAAGATCTTCTTGATATTGAACTTCACTATAGTTGACTAGCTTGGATAATTCTTTCTGTAAGCTTTCCCCCATCGGTTTCATAGTTGCAAAGGTTAAACCACCTGAAATGATACCTCCCAAGATAGGTATGAATTTCCCCATTCCTTTGGCCAACCCTCCCTTGGTCAGATTCACACCAAATATTTTTAAGACTTTTTTCAAAATAGGGTACCAAAGCGTCTTTGTTAAGGCTTTATTAGGCACTGTTTTCATTACCTGTTTGGCAATTGTTATACCACCAGCACGTAGCAAGGCAGCGGTTCCATTTACCCCCAACATTACACCTAGATAAAGCAAGAGGGTATTTTGAGCATCTTCACTCAACTCCTCGCGTGAAGCCCAAAGATCCTCATATCCATAAATATAACCTAGTTCTTGAGCTAATTTTAAAGAAAAAGCATAAAATTGAGCTACATCCGCTGGAATGGTAATTGCCATGGCAAGTCCACCTGGTAATCCAGCAACAACAGACGTTCCACTCGCTAATAAAACATTATCCCTAATGCAGGCATTAGCCACTCGATCTAAGATTTCTTGAGATAAGAGAGACGTTGGGCCTTGTTCTAATAAGGTAGGAATGTCCTGTGGATCCAATTCTTTGGAAAACTTATCCACTAAAAATTTCGAACGATCAACCTTAACAACAGGTAGTTTCACCACTTGTTGCAATACTTGCATAGCCAACTCTTGTTCAGCCATATACAAACTCCTTATTTCTTTTTTACACCTTATCATATCATATTTCCTAAAAAAAAAAAGCATTTTCTAATTAGATAAACATTAAAAAATACAGAATCCCTTTTTTAAAAGAATATTTTTCCATTTCAAATTCCACCTATTTTCTCCACCAAAAAAGAGGGGTGCCCCTCTTCTTAGTTCTTATCCAGATTGCGTAGCATTTCATCAATCTTGTTTCCATACTCGATGGACTCGTCTTTGACGAAGGTCAAATCTGGGATTTTGTACAATTTCAAATTGCGACCAAGTTCACGTTTGATGGTGCCAGTTGCTTTTTCAAGCCCGATTTGAGCTTTTTGATTATCTGAAGCAAGGTTACTCAAAATGGTGTAGTAAACCTTGGCAACAGACAAGTCACCTAGCATCTGAACATCTGTGATGGTCACGCCTTGGACACGCGGATCACGGACTTTCTTTTGCAAAATCTCATTGACTTCACGCTTGATTTCCATGCCCACACGATCCGTACGGAAATGATTTGCCATGATATTCCTTTCTCTACTTTGAACCAAAAGCTAGGCCAGCAGACCTAGCTATTTTTAAACTTATTGATTTTCATTTCAAATTGGAACGAAGTTCAATTTGAAATCATCTGCTTCTTTCGCCGTGGTGAAAGTGATGGAACTGATTTATCAGTCCCATCACAGGGGATTTTTGAGACCCTAGGCTCAAAAATAAGCAATGAAACCATCGGTTTGCTTGCGTCCCTCACCACCTAAGAAAGGAGCAAAAAATCTTATCTCTTAATTTCTTCCATGACATAAGCCTCAATCACATCATCCATCTTGATATCATTGTAGCCATCGATCATCAATCCACCTTCACGACCGTTTGTCACTTCCTTAACATCGTCTTTGTAGTGTTTCAAGCTTGCGAGTTCACCGTCATAGATAACGACACCGTCACGGATAACACGGACTTTAGAGTCACGGGTAACCTTACCGTTGATAACCATGAATCCACCGATAGTTCCCACTTTAGACACCTTGAAGGTTTCACGGATAACTGCTTCACCGATAATTTTTTCTTCGAATTCTGGATCAAGCATCCCTTTCATAGCTTCTTCCATTTCTTCGATAACCTTGTAGATAATGCTGTGGAGACGGATTTCCACATCGTCAGCTTCTGCTTGTTGACGTGCTTGTGGTGTAGGGCGTACGTTGAAACCAACGATAAAGGCATTTGAAGCTTCAGCAAGGGTCACGTCTGATTCGTTGATGGCACCGACCGCAGAGTGAACGATTGTCACTTTGACACCTTCCACGTCGATCTTTTGAAGTGAGGCAGAAAGGGCTTCAACAGAACCTTGTACATCGGCCTTGATGATCACGTTAACTGATTTGAGTTCACCAGCTTTAAGGGTATCAAAGAGGTTTTCAAGGCTGACACGTTGGGTAGCTTGACGTTGTTTCATAAGGGCACGTTTGGCACGCTCTTCACCTGCCGCACGCGCAGATTTTTCATCTTCGTAAACGGCAAAGTGGTCACCTGCCATTGGCGCTTCGTTCAAACCTGTGATTGAAACTGGTGTTGATGGACCTGCTACCTTAACACGACGACCAAGGTCGTTGGTCATGGCACGGACACGACCGAAGGTATTTCCGACAACGATTGGGTCTTGGACATTCAAGGTACCTTGTTGAACAAGAAGGGTTGCGACCGCACCTTTTCCTTTATCCAGACGAGCTTCGATAACTGTACCGATCGCACGCACTGTTGGGTCTGCCTTGAGTTCTTGGATTTCAGCTACAAGAAGGACTGTTTCCAACAATTCTTCGATGTTTTGGTTGAATTTAGCTGAGATTTCAACAAATTCAGAATCTCCACCCCAAGCAGTTGACATAACACCATGCTCTGCCAATTCACCGATAACGCGTTCTGGGTTGGCACCTGGTTTATCAATCTTGTTGATGGCTACGATGATTGGAACGTTCGCCGCTTTTGAGTGGTTAATGGCTTCGATAGTCTGAGGCATAACCCCGTCATCTGCCGCTACAACCAAGATAGTAATATCGGTAACAGAAGCACCACGCGCACGCATAGATGTAAAGGCCGCGTGTCCTGGTGTATCAAGGAAGGTAATCTTCTTGCCATTTTCCACGATTTGGTAGGCACCGATATGCTGAGTGATACCACCCGCTTCACCTGTCGCAACACGAGAGTTACGAAGGGTATCTAGGAGTGTTGTTTTACCGTGGTCAACGTGTCCCATGATAGTTACAACTGGTGGACGCTCTACCAATTCATCTTCATTGAGATAACCATCTTCGACAAAGAAACGCTCGATGTCAGCATTATCCACTTCAACCTTTTGTTTGGCTTCGATACCGTAATCCACCATGAGGAGTTCGATTGTTTCCCCATCCAAGGATTGGTTTTGTGTGGCCATGACACCCATCATGAAAAGTTTCTTAACGATTTCAGCTGGTTCACGTTTGATACGTTTTGCGATTTCCGCAACGGTCATACCATCTGTATATTCAAATTCTGTTGGCAATTCATGGAATTTACGCTCTGTAACAGGTTTTGGAGCCTGATTGCGGTTGTTCTTGTTATTGCCTTTTTTGTTCTTTTTGTTGTTATTCCAGTTACTATTCTTTTGATTTCTCACTTGATTTTGACTACTTCGATTCTTTTGTTGTTTTCTAGGACCATCTTCTTCATGATCATAATCGTCACGATTTTTGTCTGGTCGAGCTTGTTTTTTACGACGTGTATCCACTGCAGGTTCTTTTTTCTCAGGGACGACTTCAACCACTGCTTGAACTTGCTGTACTTGTTGCGCTTGTTCAGCTAACTTAGCCGCTTCTTCAAAGATTTCCTCTGGTTCCTTGCGTTTGTTTGCTTGAGCTAAGGCTTCTTTAGCAGCCTGATATTGCTTGAAGCGTTCCTCACTTGAACGTGCATACTCTGCATTTTGCTCTGCTTTTAGGGCTGCCGCACGGGCTTTAAAGTCAATGCGTGGAGCCGCTTGATGTGGACGTTTGTCCTCTTGTTGACGGCGATTATTTCCACGATTTTGCTGACCTTGCTGTTTCTTAGCTTGGTCATTAAAGCGACGATTATCGCGGTTGCCTTGACCTTGTTTTCCACCATTGCGGCCGTCGTTTTTCTGACGGTTTCCGTTTTGTTGTTGGTCACGGTTATTGCCCTTATTTTGCTTGCGTCGCTCTGCCTGCTCTTTAGCACGTGCTTCACGCTCAGCCTTGAAATTACGGCTTTGCGGTTTAGCCGCTACTTTTTCTGCTTTAGGAGCGACTGGCTCAGCTGGTTTTACTGGTTCAGACTTTTCGGCTTTCTTTTCTGCACTTGCTTTTGGGGCTGCAGGTTTTGCCTCTTCCTTGGCTACAGCTGGTTTTACTGGTTCAGACTTTTCGGCTTTCTTTTCTGCACTTGCTTTTGGGGCTGCAGGTTTTACCTCTTCCTTAGCTACAGCTGGTTTAGCTGGCTCAGATTTTTCGGCTTTCTTTTCTGCACTTGCTTTTGGGGCTGCAGGTTTTGCTTCTGCTTTCGGAGCAGCTGCAGGCTTAAAGCTGGCAGCGATTTTTGCAGCGACAGCTTCTTCCACACTTGATGAGTGGCTTTTCACATCCAAGCCCAACTCTTTTGCACGCGCTACAACTTCTTTACTTTCTTTTCCAAGCTCTTTTGCGATTTCGTACAATCTTTTCTTAGACAAATCATGTCCTCCTCTTCTATTCCATAAGAGACCTCATTTTCTTTGTAAATCCAGCATCTGTCACAGCCAAAACTTTTCTTGATTTTCCGACTGCTATGCTTAATTCCAGTGTTGAAAACACGGTTACAATTTCTACTTGATAATAATGACTTTTATCTTGAATCTTCTTGGTCAGATTAGGTCCAGCATCATGAGCTAGAAAGACCAACTTGGCCTTGCCGTCCTGAATGGCCTTGACAACCAATTCTTCACCCGATATGATCCGCCCTGCTCGCTGAGCAAGTCCCAAGAGATTGCTTATCTTTTGCTTATTCAAGTCCTAACTCTCTTCTTTTCACTTTGTGATCCACATAAGCGATCAACTCGTCATAAAAGCTTTCTTCCACTTCCATGCTAAAGCTACGGTTAAAGACCTTCTTCTTTTTCGCCTCTAGGGCTTCTGCATTGTCTAGCTTGATATAAGCGCCACGGCCATTGGCCTTGCCTGTCGGATCGATAAAGACTTGTCCTTCCTTGTTTTTGACAATGCGGAGCAAATCACGCTTATCAATCACTTCATTGGACACAACAGACTTGCGCAAAGGGATTTTTCTCGTTTTCATCTTTCCCTCCTCTGGCAGCTTTTATTCTTCTACAGTATCGTTTTCTGCTTCCAAATCTACTGAAGCAACCTCTTCCATGGCTTCAAATTCACTAGCAGACTTGATATCGATACGGTAACCAGTCAAGTGAGCTGCCAAGCGAACGTTTTGCCCACGACGACCAATAGCAAGAGAAAGCTTGTTATCTGGCACAACCACCAAGGCACGTTTGCTGTCGTTTTCATCAAAGATAACTTGGTCAACTTCAGCAGGAGCAATGGCATTGTAGATAAATTCAGCTGGATCTGCTACCCACTCGATAACGTCGATGTTTTCTTCGATTGGTACCATGCGGTCATTCTTAGCATCGTAACGAGCTGGGTGGAATTTGCTGGTAATCTTCTTGATATTAGCACCACCACGTCCAACGATTGTACCGATAGCGTCTACGTTTGGATTATGGCTACGAACTGCAACCTTAGTACGGTCACCTGCTTCACGAGCCACGCTCATGATTTCAACAGTTCCATCATAAACTTCTGGAATTTCTTGCTCCATTAAACGTTTGATCATTTCTGGATGACTACGGCTAACAAAGACGTTGACACCACGAGGGTTGTCTTCAACCTTGTAAACATAAACTTCGATACGATCATGAGAAGCAAAAACTTCTCCAGGGATTTGGTCTTGTTTTGACAATTGGGCTTCGATGCTACCAAGGTTGACATAGATAAAGCGGTTGTCAAAGCGTTCTACTGTACCAGACATGATTTCTTGCTCATGTTCTTTGTAAGTATTGTAAGTGATGGCACGTGTTTGCTTGCGCATTTTTTCCATGATGGTTTGTTTGGCAGATTGGGCTGCTACACGACCGAACTCAGCAGGCGCTTCTTCAAACTTAATCTTATCACCAAGCTCATAGGCTGAATTGATGACAAGAGCATCTTTCAAGCTGATTTCCAAACGGCTATCAAATACTTCATCAACCACTTCACGAACAGTATAAACTGTAAAGTCCCCTGTTTTTTCGTTGAAGTCAATGGCTACGCTGTCTGATTGACCATAGCGTCTGCGATAAGCGGAACGAAGCGACTCTACTACTGCGTCGATGATGTCTTCTTTTTTGATTCCCTTGTCTTCTTCCAAAATGCGGAAGGCCTCTAGCATTTCTTTACTCATGTTTTCTTCACTTTTGAATTCTCAAAAGCTATCCTTTCTTTTTCTATAATTTAACTGCTAAACGTGCTTTTGATACTAAACTGTATGGAATTTGGACGGTTTTCTTACGCGTCTTGTCCATATATTCCATAGTCAACTCGTCCTCTTCGAAGGCCAACAAGGTTCCTTCAAAGACCTTTTGCTTATCGATGGCTTGGTAGAGCCCGACATGGATGTATTTCCCAACCGCTCCAGCGACGGCATCCTTGGTTTTCAAAGGACGTTCCAAGCCTGGACTGGTGATTTCTAGGAAATATTGTTCTGGGAAGGGATCTGGCTTGATGGTGTCTAGGACAGGACTGATCATTTCTGTCAAGTCTGCCGTGTCGTTCAAGGTAATTCCTTCAGGTTTATCTACAAAAATACTGAGAATCATGTCACTGCCAATCTTTCCATACTCGATATCCACGAGTTCGAAAGGCGCTTGGATGACAGGTTCTACAACTTCTCTGACTAATTCTACGATTGTTGCGATTGCGTCCACCTCCTCATAAGCAAGAGGCGAAGATATTTCCCCGCCTCTCTTTCTCATATTCTTACTTACAGTATAGCACTTTTTACTACTTATGTAAAGCAAAAGCACTTGTACAGCCTGATTTTAGGCTATTTCTTAAAATTCTGCCTCAACTCGGTAGATAACTTGCCCCTTGTTGGAGAATTTTTGCTCGTATTCTGTCATGACATTGCCTTCAAAATCACTAGCATGCAAGTCTAGCCAGACACCATTGAGTTTCATACCATACTGAGAAAAGCTCACTAGGCTGTACTCAAACAAGCCACGGTTATCCGTCTTGAAATGAATTTCTCCATTTTCAGGCAAGATACGTTTAAAGGTATCCAAGAAGGTCTTGTAGGTCAAACGGCGCTTTTCATGGCGTTTTTTAGGCCAAGGATCTGAAAAGTTCAGATACAAACGATCAATCTCACCGTCTTCAAAGTAGTCAGTCAAGTCAGAACCATCTACCCACAAGAGCTTAATATTAGGTACTCCAACTTCAAGCACCTTGTCCAAAGCATAACTCAAAACAGACTTTTGAATATCAATCCCGATATAGTTGATGTCAGGATTTTGCTTGGCCATACCTGAAACAAAGGCACCCTTTCCACTTCCAACTTCCACATGAATGGGATTATCATTGCCAAACAAGTCCCGCCATTTTCCCTTGGCTTCCAAGGGATTGAGGACCACATACTGGGGATTTGCCTCTAGTAACTCTGTCGCCCCTTTACGATTTCTAACTCTCATCTTCTCTTTCCATACTTGTCTCGGAAGTGACGTAAGCCATGAATCTCCCGATTGACATTTTCTAAATCTTGATTCATATAATACTTGGAAATCTGGCTCAAATAAGACAATTGACCGTACCAATACAATTTATTTAATACCGTCTGATTGTACTTGTAACCGTAGTAGGTCAACCATTCCTTCCACTGATGTTCTGGAATATAATGGCAGAGCATATGGGCCACATCAAACATGCGGTCGGTCAAACGAACCGAATCCCAATCCACCAAATAAATCAAGCCACTGTCTGTCTCAATCCAATTACTATGTCGTACATCTCCATGGACAATGGTCGCATGGTCCTCTCTAAATCCTGGAATAGTCTGACGTAAATCAGCCATCACTTCACTGATAAAATGATTTTTACGCAAAGCATCTGGAGCCGTTTCTTGCCAAGACTGTAGTAAATCTACAGGTGTTTCCATGGCATAGCCCAAACGACTCAACTGTGTCATCAACGGACGTGAGCGATGAAGACGGGTTAAGATATTGACGATTTGTTTACGATTCATATCATAGGGGGTCAATATCTTGCCTGTCAACCATTCTTGAGCACACATATCACGCCCATCTGCCAAACGGCGACTCCATAATAATTGTGGAGCAATTTGTTCTCTAGCTAGACCAGGTAGGATTGGAGAGGTGTTCATTTTTACAAAGATGCGCTTCCCATCAGGATAGCTACCCATATAAGCCTTGCCACTTTTCCCAGGTATGGGAGTCAGTGTTAGCTCATTATCACCCAAATCCATTTCTTTCCTCCGTATAAAGTTTCCTTACTATTCTACTAGTTTTTGGCCTATTCGTCAACCGCTCCACACCCGATTCTCAAAGAAAAGCCTCTGGATTGGCTCGGGCTATCATTATAGCTTGAAAAAGGCAAGCACCGTCTTCTGCTTACCTTTTCATAATTTTTATAAATAATATAAGAGTGGCCAAGCATTATAAAACATGTGAACTAGAGTCGAAACCCATAGGTTTTGGCTCTTTTTATAAGCAAAGCCCAGTAACAAGCCCCCAAGTAGATAAAAAATAAACGAAGGGACATTAGAAGGTCCATGCATGTAGGATTGACTAACTTCTCATGATTCGTTGTTACCATGCTTTCAACTCTCATCAGAACCTCACATCAATAGATAAGTCGTACATCTTTTCTCGTACACTCTCGTGATTTAAATATATGGATTAGGTATACCTATTTGTGCTTCAGAGTGTAAAGCCACTTTATCCTCTAAACGTGTCTTACTATAACATTCCTGTTCTTCAAGCCACGATTTCGCTATGCCTTCTTCTTCCCGCTACCTCACGATAGTCAGGCTTGAGAATCGCTATTGGGTTCACCGGTAGCAGGTGCCCACCGAGGACTTACACCTCAGATATACGACATGCCCGTCGTACCTCAAAAAAGAAAGGACGAATTTCGTCCTTTCTCGATCTTAGATTTTCTTCAACTCACTACAGTTGACAATGAGCCAAAGGATAGCTAATAACCTATTGAAGTGTCAAACGTTGCTAACTCCATTGATCTTCAAATTTAAATAGGCACATTATCGGAGTTATCAGTAAGAAAAAATCTAACCAGTTCAAATAATTCATAATATAGGATATAATACCAGCCATAACGAAAAGGTACAAAGCTGTACGATATCCTCTCTTTTGGTTTTTATCAGCCTTGGTGTTAAAAATAATGTACACACAACAAATTGCAATGAGTATAAGCTGAATCATAGTTTCATTTAACATATTAACACTCGTTCCTTTTTAAAACTATTTTGGTGGTCTCAATCCATAAGCTACAAAGCCACCTACTATAGCGCCTCCTGCTGCGCAAATAAAGTAAGCTTGGGGGCCTCCAGCAATACAAGATTGTCCTGCCTGAAATGCACCCGACAAGGCTCCTACAAGTACATCTCCTCCCAATCCACCTCCAGAAATATTACTTAATTCTTGATTATCTACTATTTTGTAATTAAACATAATTTCTATTCCCTTCTATGGCCAAAGATTATCAGCAATTGCAGTAATAGAACCACCAATTTTAGCTCCAGCCCAAGCACAGCCAGCAGTCATAGCCCATGTGGAACCACCAGTAAGGAGTCCTCCTACCCCACACATAGCAACTCCGATACCTGCTCCATAGATAGCTCCTTTTCCTACTGTTCCCCAATCAGTTCCTCCCTCAATGCTAGCCAGCATTTCAGTATCCAAAACATCAAATTGAGTCGTTGTTTTTGTTTCCATGAGGAATACCTCCTTTTTTATTTTTAATTTTAATTTTAATTTTTGTCTTGTTGCAACTTTGACAAGTTTAGTATATCATCGTTTATTAATTTTTTTCATCCAAATCTTGAATTGTCATCGAAACGTCTTGAATTGTTAAAAAATTTAAAAAGCAAGCATTAAAAACATACTTGCCCTTTCACTCTTGTCTATAGGCAAATTCTAGCCATATGTTATTACAAACAAATAGTACCATTTCACCTGTTTACCATCTATTTTTATTTATGAATTTTTTGTTTCACTTTAATCATTATAGAAGTCATAAAAAACGCGACAGCTAGCCAAATCAGTTGGTAACTTTCTTCCTCGCCTGTTTTCGGTAATAATTTTTCATTCGAAGTAATAGATTCGCTTACATAATCAGCATCCTTAACATCAGTTGAAGGAGTTTTATTTTCTTGAGCAGCATCAAAAATAGGTTTGAGAGTTTCCAATTGATTCTTATTGTCTAACATTGCTAAATTGTCAGATTGAGTAGTTTTAGCTTCAGAAGTTGAGTTTGTACTCTCCACTTTCCCACTATTTTCACTATTAGAATTGGGATTAGCATTAGATATTTTCATTTCGGTTCTTTTTTCATCACTCATACCTTTGCTGTCACTTACAACTTTATCACTAATATTCATGCTGTCACTTCTAGTATTCTCATCACGGACACTTTCAGTTACTGTTTCCTCAGAAGATTTCACTGTCTCCGTTTGCTTAGGTGAGTTTCTCAAGTACATATAATCATACACCTGTTGTGCAGTTGCTCCGCCACCAACCCATCCAGATATCGGATGTCCATTTTTTAAATACAAAATTGTTGGTGTTCCTGGAATACCGACTTTTTTAAATAGAAACTCTCTCGCTTCCCCGTCAAAATCTTTACCGTCCAAATCATAATACTCTAACTTCTTTTCAATCAAGTTATTAAATTCTTTCAATTCAGGAGAAAATTGACGACAATGAGAGCAAGTTTTTCTACCAAAATAAATAGTATGTTCCAATTGATCCTCTGTAAAAGATTGACGAACGGCTTCAATATCTATCTTTTTAAAGTCCGTAACATTCTTCTCATATTCTTCTGGAGTTACAACAGAAGGTTTATGCTCCACCTTTTCCTTAGCCGATGGCAAATCTGGTGCCACAAGAGAACTATCATTCGCCTGGATAGATGAAGTAGTAGGATGTTCTTCTGCATATACAACACCCGTAGTAATAGATGCAAATACAAGTGGTACAAGTAATAGCGATTTTATCTTTTGATTCTTCATAAGAATACTCCTTTACATTTGTTATCTTTAACTTACCTTATTTAAGATTACAAATTCATATAAATCTTAAATGGTCATCGAAACATCTTGAATTGCAAAAACTTCATTATAAAAGGGTAAGTATTGCGAAAACACTTACCCTTTTCTTTTATACTTCATTAAGCTCTACTTTTTATAATACTTCAAGCCCCAAATAAGCAGAAGCATGATGATTAAGCAGAGAACAGCGCCAATATAAGCGATTATTTGTTGGTAGGATTCTCCTGCTGTGATACCTCTATACAAACAAATAATAGACATAAAGCCTGTCAAGCCGATGAACATAAGTTGATTGGTTCTAGGACTAACCAAATCATCATCTTCAAACTCTCTTACTCTCATTTCCCTAGTGAGATAAACAGTAGCCAAAATAGAAGCCAAGTTAATAACTACTAAAAGAAATTGGAAAACTACGGAAAAATTTAAAAACTGACGAGATAGAAATAGATAAGTAGAAACAACCAAAGGTATCTGTCCGAACAACAACCTCACTAAGAAAACATTGTGTTTTGTTGCAAATAGTTTTTTCATTACTATCTCCTTTCCTATGCTAACAGGTAAGTGCACCACCAATCCCACCTAGCACAGCACCAATTGCTCCTGTTCCTATAGCATATGGTCCCAATAGAAATGTCGAACCATAAGTTGTTGCATACCCATCAAGTGCGCCATACGCAATCCCTGCTCCACAAGCAATTGTTCTTCCCCAATCAATATCTCCACCTTCAACGCAAGCAAGCATTTCATTATCCATAACAGAAAATTGTGACATCATTTTTGTATCCATGACAAATACTCCTTTTTTATTTTTAATTTTTGTCCTGTTGCAACCTTGACAGTTTAAGTATAGCACTGTTTTTAAAATTTTCTTATCTAAATCTTGAATTGTCATCGAAACGCCTTGAATTAGCTTTTTATTTCAAATCACCTCTAAATTTTTTAAAAAAGACAGTTTCTAATCACTTTTTTACCATTCAGGAAATTTCAATGACTATTCAAGATTTTATAAAATATGAACTTATTTTTATGGCATAATATACCTATCTACTATATGAAAGGAATTGCCAATGACTTCTTATAAACGTACATTTGTTCCTCAAATAGATGCTAGAGACTGCGGTGTTGCTGCCTTAGCCTCGATTGCTAAATTCTATGGTTCAGATTTTTCTCTAGCTCACTTGAGAGAACTTGCAAAGACCAATAAAGAAGGAACGACTGCTCTTGGCATTGTAAAAGCCGCTGATGAAATGGGCTTTGAAACAAGACCTGTTCAAGCAGATAAAACGCTATTTGACATGAGTGATGTCCCCTATCCATTTATCGTTCACGTTAACAAAGAAGGAAAACTCCAACATTACTATGTTGTCTATCAAACAAAGAAAGACTATCTGGTTATTGGTGATCCTGACCCTTCTGTAAAAATCACCAAAATGTCAAAAGAACGCTTTTTCTCTGAATGGACTGGAGTAGCTATTTTTCTAGCTCCCAAACCCAGCTATCAACCCCATAAAGATAAAAAGAATGGTCTACTAAACTTCCTTCCTCTGATTTTCAAACAAAAATCTCTCATTGCTTACATTGTTCTCTCAAGCTTATTGGTCACGATTATCAATATCGGTGGTTCTTATTATCTCCAAGGAATCTTGGATGAATACATCCCAAATCAGATGAAATCAACTTTAGGAATCATCTCAGTTGGTCTGGTTATTACCTATATCCTCCAACAAGTCATGGGCTTCTCCAGAGATTATCTCCTAACTGTTCTGAGTCAGAGATTAAGTATTGATGTGATTTTATCCTATATTCGCCATATTTTTGAACTTCCTATGTCTTTCTTTGCGACACGTCGTACAGGAGAAATCATTTCACGGTTCACAGATGCTAACTCTATTATAGATGCCTTGGCTTCTACCATTCTTTCTCTTTTTCTGGATGTTTCCATTCTGATTCTTGTAGGGGGCGTCTTACTAGCACAAAACCCTAATCTCTTCCTTCTTTCTCTTATTTCTATTCCTATATACATGTTCATCATCTTTTCTTTTATGAAGCCTTTCGAAAAAATGAACCATGATGTCATGCAAAGTAATTCTATGGTTAGCTCTGCCATTATCGAAGATATCAACGGGATTGAAACTATAAAGTCGCTCACGAGTGAAGAAAATCGCTATCAAAATATAGACAGCGAATTTGTAGATTATTTGGAAAAATCCTTTAAGCTCAGTAAATATTCTATTTTACAAACGAGTTTAAAGCAGGGAACAAAATTAGTTCTGAATATCCTTATCCTATGGTTTGGCGCTCAATTAGTCATGTCGAGTAAAATTTCTATCGGTCAGCTGATTACCTTTAACACACTTCTTTCTTACTTTACAACTCCTATGGAAAATATTATCAACCTCCAAACCAAACTCCAATCTGCGAAGGTCGCTAATAACCGCTTGAACGAGGTCTATCTAGTCGAATCTGAATTTAAAGTTCAAGAAAACCCTGTTCATTCACATTTTTTGATGGGCGATATTGAATTTGATGACCTTTCTTATAAGTATGGTTTTGGACGAGATACCTTAACAGATATTAATCTCACGATTAAACAAGGAGATAAGGTTAGTCTAGTTGGAGTCAGTGGTTCTGGTAAAACAACTTTAGCCAAAATGATTGTCAATTTCTTTGAACCCTACAAAGGACATATTTCCATCAATCATCAGGATATTAAAAACATTGATAAAAAAGTCTTGCGCCGTCATATTAATTACCTACCTCAACAAGCCTATATCTTTAATGGCTCTATTTTGGAAAACTTAACTTTGGGAGGTAATCATATGATTAGCCAAGAAGATATTCTAAGAGCTTGTGAATTAGCTGAAATCCGTCAAGACATTGAAAGAATGCCTATGGGCTATCAAACTCAGCTCTCTGATGGAGCTGGTCTATCAGGAGGACAAAAGCAACGAATAGCCCTCGCTCGTGCTCTTTTAACTAAATCTCCTGTTTTAATACTAGATGAAGCTACTAGCGGTCTTGATGTCTTGACTGAGAAAAAAGTTATAGATAATCTTATGTCCCTCACTGATAAAACCATTCTCTTTGTAGCCCATCGTCTCAGTATAGCCGAACGAACCAACCGTGTCATTGTTCTTGACCAGGGGAAAATCATTGAAGTTGGTAGTCATCAAGAGTTAATGCAGGCGCAAGGCTTCTACCATCATCTATTCAATAAATAAGGAGAATGTCATGAATCCTAATCTTTTTAGAAGCGTCGAGTTTTATCAGAGACGTTACCATAACTATGCGACAGTATTAATCATACCTCTTTCATTACTGTTTACTTTCATCTTGATTTTCTCCCTCGTTGCCACAAAAGAAATTACTGTCACTTCCCAAGGAGAAATCACCCCTACAAGTGTCATTGCATCCATTCAGTCAACCAGTGATAATCCTATCCTTGCTAATCATTTAGTGGCAAATCAAGTAGTTGAAAAAGGTGACTTACTTATCAAATACTCTGAAACAATGGAAGAAAGTCAGAAAACTGCCTTAGAAATTCAATTACAAAGACTTGAGAAGCAAAAAGAAGGACTTGGAATTTTGAAACAAAGCTTAGAAACAGCGACTGATCTTTTTTCTGGCGAGGATGAGTTTGGCTACCATAATACCTTTAGGAATTTTACTAAACAATCCCATGATATTGAACTGGGTATCACAAAGACTAACACTGAGGTTTCAAATCAAGCCAATCTTGCCAATAGCAGTTCATCAGCCATCGAACAAGAAATCACAAAAGTTCAACAACAAATTGGAGAATACCAGGAGCTGAGAGATGCTATCATAAATAAAAGGGCTCGCTTACCAACTGGCAATCCACACCAGTCAATTTTGAATCGTTATCTTGTAGCCTCACAAGGACAAACACAAGGAACTGCAGAGGAGCCATTTTTATCTCAAATTAATCAAAGCGTTGCAGGTCTTGAATCATCTATCGCAAGCCTCAAAATTCAACAAGCTGGTATCGGAAGTGTAGCAACTTATGACAATAGTTTAGCAACCAAAATTGAAGTACTCCGTACTCAATTTTTACAAACAGCCTCACAGCAACAACTAACCGTGGAGAATCAATTAACAGAATTAAAAGTACAACTAGATCAAGCAACGCAGCGCTTAGAAAACAATACCTTAACCACCCCAAGTAAAGGTATCATTCACTTAAACAGTGAATTTGAAGGTAAAAATAGAATTCCAACTGGTACAGAAATTGCTCAAATATTCCCTGTCATCACAGATACAAGAGAAGTACTAATCACTTACTACGTATCTTCTGACTATCTACCTCTACTAGATAAAGGACAAACTGTAAGATTAAAACTGGAGAAGATTGGAAATCACGGCATTACCATCATCGGTCAACTTCAAACAATTGATCAAACTCCTACCAGAACAGAGCAAGGTAATCTCTTTAAATTAACCGCTCTTGCCAAACTATCTAACGAAGACAGTAAGGTCATCCAATACGGCTTACAAGGTCGCGTCACTAGTGTAACTGCAAAGAAAACATATTTTGATTATTTCAAAGATAAAATTTTAACCCATTCTGATTAATTTTCAGATAACACTCTATAACTATTTATTATCTTATCAAAAAGGAGAATCATAACATGGATAAGAAACAAAACCTAACTTCATTTCAAGAACTAACAACTACCGAACTCAACCAAATTACAGGTGGAGGATGGTGGGAAGAGCTCTTACATGAAACAATTTTAAGTAAATTTAAAATCACAAAAGCACTTGAACTACCTGTTCAGCTATAAAAATAAGACCGAGTAACAAGAACTCTCGGTCTTATTTTTTATCATTCTGTATGTATTATAGTAAACACCTGACGAAAGACTTGATTTTGGCAGGTAGTATTTAGATTGGTATTGGGATGACTTTCCACAATTTTCATAACGGTATAGAGACCAACTCCTCTCTGCTCCCCTTTAGAACTTGCTCCAAAAGAAAAAATCTCCGAAATATCGATGCTCTCTTCTTTGATGGAGTTTTCAATGATAAAGGTCTCCTGTTCTCCATTTTTTAAAAAGGCAATTGAAACATGAGGTTGACTGGCCTCTACACTAGCTTCAATAGCATTGTCACAAAGGATAGACACAATGGTTAGAAAATCAAGTAGGCTCATCCCCTCGACCTGAATCTCCTCAGGAACTTCGACATTAAAGACAATGTTCTTATCTCTGGCTTTTAGAAATTTCCCTGCTAGAAGACTTTTGAGGGCACGGTCCCGAATATTCACCAATCGGCCCAGGTCATATTTATTGTCCTGCAATTTCTGACTGGAATCCTTTAAGACGGAGTCGTAGACCTCTTTTATCTGCTCCATATCCTCCTCTTCAATACCCAGACGTAAACTGGTCAAAAGGTTGGTGTAGTCATGGCGAAAACTCCGTACTTCCTTGTAAAGTTCCTCTATATGCCGACTATAGCGTTCCATATCTCTGTAGCGCAAGGCCTGCTCTCGGTTTAGTTTTCCCTGAAGTTTTTCCTTCAAATAGGTATCTAATTTCTTGATAACCCCCATAAAAAAGAGGAGGTAAAACACTAGGATGAGATGGCGAACAGTCTTTGATTGAATACCTTGTTCATATTCAAGGTAAGATAGACTTTGCATCACTAGATAATAAGACCCCATTACCCAGTTAATCTTAGTAAGAGACTTTTGAAAATCTTTATCTAGAATCTCCCTTCTCAATCTAGTGAAATCATAGTCTAACCATTTCAAAAAGACTAAAACTATGAAGCAAACGAATATCATAATCAATAAAAAGATAGGATTGCCATCCCCATCTACAATTCCTTGCCCCAAAAATGGAAGCACAAAATAGGAAACACCTCTGTAAAAGAGCTCTACTAATATCATTGGGAAGAGACCATAAAAAATAAGGATTTTTTTAGGAAGCCCTCTTAACAATAAGAAAGATAGACCTATACCGAACAAAGGTTCTATAAAATAGGACAAATATTTACTTACAGCCAAAAATTGAAAAGTCGTAAAAATGATCCCTAGAAGAAATTTCAGAAGAAAAGCTTTGAAAATCCTCTCAAAAGTGAGACCAATTCCATCTACCTTAAAGAAAATGACAATTTCTAGTCCATTAATAACAAGTGAATACAACAATATCCAAGCAATGTTCATAAACTCTCCTAGCTCAGTGTAATTTATTGATGGCCTCAGACACTTCCCTGACCTTATAACGGGCGATTAGACAACTTCCACCATTGGGAAAGAAAAGCAGTTTTTCTTTCTTATCCAAATGTATCACATTGGCTGGATTGATGAGAAAAGAGCGATGACACTGCAGGAGACGAGGCTCCTGCTTGAGAATCTCCTCTAAACTCGCTGTAAATTCCAGTCTGTCTGTCTTGGTATAGAGAATAACACGATGGGCTCTGGGCGATGTTTCAAGATAATAAACCTCTTTAAAAGGATACTGGAATTGGGCAAATTTTGATTTAAAGTAAAAGCAATCTTCCGCCAGACTTTTACTGTCTTGACCATTGGCATAGAGGAGGGCTGTCTCGATCCGAGATTCAAACTCCTCTGCTGACAAGGCCTTATCAATGTAGTCCAAAGCAGACACTTGGTAGCGAAAAGACAGGGGCATAAACTCTGAGTGAGTCGTCACAAAGACGATGAGGGCATAAGGATCCCGATCCCGAATCTTTCTAGCCACTTCCAGACCCTTCATCTCCTCATTTCTAATCTCAATGTCCAAAAAGAATAGCTGATGGGCCCCCTTCTCATGCACCTCTGCCAGCAGTTGGTCTGGTTTGCCAAAGACCTCAAAAGAGCTGGGAGTGATATGATGGTCCTTCAAGAGTTTCTCAATCGTCGTTTCAATTCTAGCTTGTTGGGAAAAATCATCTTCTAAAACAAATATTCTCATCTTCTTACTCTCCTTCTTTCAACCATTTTTGACGAATTTCTCTATAGCGACGTCTGGCATACTTGACAGCGTATTGACCTTCTTCTCCAAGAAAAAGGATTCTTTCTTGAAAATCAATCGATTTTACTTTATCAAGATTGACCAAACAATTTCGATGACATCTCATCAAGGTTTCCCCATATTGGTTCTCAAGATCACTTAAATTTTGAACCATATTAAAACTAGCTTCTTCTGTAACAATCTGTACGGTATGGGCTTTAGTTGGATGTGCTTGGATATAGTAGATATCGTCGACGTTTACTTTATAGACTGTTTTCTGTGTCTGAATAATCATATGTTTCATTAGATTCTCCTCCTAAGAAAAGAATAACAGAAAAAGCTTAGCACAAGCACACCCAATCCTAAACAGTCTTTAAAAACTCCTAAAAGGACTATTTTTCTACAACATCATGATGAGCTTACAACTATTTTATCATAAAATCTTAACCGTACCATTCAGGAAATTTCAAGGACAATTAAAGATTTGATGGTGAAAAAGGAGATAAAAGTGATAGACTATGATTATAGAAAGACTATGTTTGCAACAACTTTAAAAATCATCAAAAAAGGAGGGGTGCATATGATTTATTCACATCCACCATGATTAACACCCTATAAATATACTCTATTGCAATTGACGTAAATATAACAAGGAGAAAATTATGGCCAAGTCAAATAAAACAAAACAATTAACATCAATCGAACTTTCTCATATAAATGGCGGTAGTATTCCATATGGATGGTATTCTCCGTTTCATATGATTAGCGATAATGTACTATGTAGAAATGGATATTCATATAATAAAGCTAATCTTGATAATGGTAAATGTATCATTGATTGGGGCAACATAGTTGGCAATGTTGCTAATAATATAGGTGCCTCACTAGGAGATTTACACAATCCCTTACCTTAAAACATAAATTATATAGGAGGTCACGTAAATGACAGACCCAATTAAAACTGCTCAGGCACTGATTACTGACTTAAACAAAGCCTATCAAGCATGCAAACAGGCAACCGCTGACGACGTCCGCTTTCAGGAGCAATTAAACTCTATTCTTGGTTTTCTAGCCAAGGCTGAAACAGTGGATAATCGAGTCTTGATTGAATTGGAAAAATTTTACCAGACTTCCAGTCTTCTCATGGGACTCAGCGCTCTCAATCCAGATGCTCCAACTCGCGCCGCTTGGCGGGCCTATGACCGCTTCCACTTTGACCAAGTCAAGACCAAGTTAAGTCTCTACGGACCAACCATTATCTTGTAGAAAATAAAAGAAGCTGAGACAAACTGAACTCAACTTCTTTTTTAGTGTCATATAGGCAAGATTAATCCAGCATCTGACGTTTTACTTGATAAGGTAAGTACAAGACTAGTAAAACCAAACCTGCACCCAGCAAGGCTAGAAGGGCTAGTTTTTCTTGGAAGGTAATCAACCCAACAACTAATTCCACAAGTAAAACAAAACTAGTCAATCCTCGAACTACAGCCTGTAAACCTTTTTCCTTTTGCCCCTTGTCCAGTGGAAAGAGTTGGGTCAAATACTGGTAGTCAAAGGCGTGATAGAGGGCCAGCAACTGGAAGAGCAAGAGGTAGTTAAAGAGAACCACCACTGCTGTCGCAATCCAAGCTTGCTCGATAAAAACCTGCGCCAGTACGGAAAGCAAGAGCAGGCGAAGGCTGAGAGCAAAGAGGGCTCCATTTCGCAAATAAGAACGCAGATAAAGATTTTGCCAAATCTTCCCAGGCACCTTCTGAACAACCTTTAGGATAAAGTCCAGATAAGCACGACGCTTGACGCTGTTTGAAATTCCCTTTACCTGCGTAAAGAGGGCAAAGAAACGAAGCAAGACTTGCTTGCGCTTGCTTTCTTGAGAAATAACATAGTCCCAGTCCAGTCCAGTTTCAGTGAAAAATTTGCTGGCCTTTTGACGAAAGAGGAAATATTTACCTACCCCCACTAAAAGTACATAGACCAGAAAAACAGGCAAGCCATAACCCATGGCTAAAAATAAGGGCGCAAATAAAAGCAAGAAAAGGGTCTGGACAAAGAGCCAAAAGACTAGGGAAATGCCAGTTTGACGCTTGAGATGGAGTTTGATTTCCTCTTCTCCGACTAAGAGAAAGAGCTTGTCTGGAGCCTCCATATAGGTGGCAATTCCTCCCCAAAGCAACAGTAAAACAGAGGTAATTCCTACAAACAAAAGGATAGGCCAATGGTTTTCAGGAAAATGCTGTAAAAGTTGACTGTACTGGTAGGCTAGAAAGCCCAGCAGAACAAGCAGAAACAAGACAAAGTGGTCATTGAGAACATAGCGCAGATAACCAAGACACTCCTTACGAAAAGCCTGCTTTCTCTTTAAAAACAAGTCTTTCATAGCTCCTCCTCTTTGGTCAGAGCCAAGTAAATATCATTCAAACTAGCCTCAGGCATGTTAAAGGCTTCGCGCAGTTGCAGGAGATTTCCCTTAGCACGCACTTCCCCTTTGTGAAGAATGACAAAGGCATCACACATCTTTTCCGCTGAATCCAGCACGTGGGTACTCATGAGAATGGACTTGCCCTTTTGCTTTTCCACTTCCAAAAGCTGAATCAAGTCTGCAATAGCCAGCGGATCGAGACCAAGGAAAGGCTCATCCACGATAAAGAGACTCGGATCCACCACAAAAGCACAGATAATCATGACTTTCTGCTTCATCCCTTTTGAAAAATGAACTGGAAACCAGTCTAATTTCTGGTCCAGACGGAACATTTTTAACAAAGGTTCTACTCGATCAAAAGCCACTTTCTGCTCAATACCATAAGCCATAGCAACCGTTTCGATATGCTCTCTGAGAGTCAATTCCTCATACAAGCTAGGTGTCTCAGGAATGTAGCCAATTTGCTTGCGGTAGCTAGTCGCGTCTTCTTGCAGGGTCAGACCATTGATATTGATGGAGCCACTATAAGGTGTCAACAAACCGATAATCTCATTGATTGTCGTAGATTTCCCAGCACCATTGAGACCAATCAAACCAACCAACTGCCCACTTTCAACGGTAAAGGATACATCTTTCAAGACAGGAACATGGACATAGCCACCTGTCAGGTTTTTAATTTCTAACATATTTTCTCCAAATCTGGTATAATGTAGCTATATTATATCAAAATTCAATACAGTAGAGGTAGATTTTATGTCAGATTGCATTTTTTGTAAAATCATCGCAGGGGAAATTCCTGCTTCAAAAGTATACGAAGATGAGCAGGTTCTTGCCTTTCTTGATATCTCTCAAGTGACACCAGGACACACCTTGGTCGTGCCAAAGGAACACTATCGCAATCTTTTGGAAATGGACGCTACTAGCGCCAGCCAACTCTTTGCCCAAGTACCAAAAGTAGCTCAAAAAGTCATGAAAGCTACTAAGGCTGCTGGTATGAATATCATTGCCAACTGTGAAGAAGTCGCTGGTCAAACAGTTTTTCACACCCATGTTCACCTTGTACCTCGCTACAGTGACGATGATGACCTCAAGATTGATTTTATCGCCCACGAACCAGACTTTGACAAACTCGCTCAAGTCGCTGAAACCATCAAAAATGCCTAAGGAGTTGCCATGAAATTATCCAATCTACTGCTATTTGCAGGAGCTGCAGCCGGAAGTTATCTGGTTACAAAAAATCGCCAAACCATCACAGATGAAGTCTTGAATACCACTGACCGCGTTCAAGCTATCAAAGACGATGTGGATATTATCCAAAACAGCCTGCAAATCATTGACCAGCAAAAAGAACTTATCAAGGAATACCAAGAAGACCTGACTTACAAGTTTAAGGTCTTGGAAAAAGATATCCAAACTAGACTAGCTGTGATTAAAGAAACACAGGAAACTGAAGATAAGTAAAAAGAGCCCGACGGCTCTTTTTTAAAAGGTAAACAAGTTATATCCCATCAACTATACATCATAATTTAGAAAACTCATTCACCATTTCACAACTAATACTCTTCGAAAATCAAATTCAAACCGTGTCAACGTCGCCTTGCCGTACTCAAGTACAGCCTGCGGCTAGTTTCCTAGTTTGCTCTTTGATTTTCATTGAGTATAAATCGAATACTTCCCCAGACTGTCCACCGTAATGAAAACACCTGAAACAGCTTGGTTTCAGGTGTTCGGAAACTTTGATACCTAGACTCAAAGTTTAGGTATGGAACTTCGAAGAAGGTCGCTACCGTCCGTCATTACTTAAGGAAAGTCTTAAAAAATCTATAAATAAAAAGAGCCCAACGGCTCTCTTTACTTTTATTCTCCTTCAAAGGCATCTTTAATATGGTCAAAGAAGCCTTTTTTCTTTGGATTGACTTTTAAATCACCAGCAGCTGCGAATTCTTTAAGAGCAGCTTTTTGGCGTTCGTTCAAACCTGTCGGTGTTACGACATTAACGGTAACATATTGGTCACCAACTGCACCACCACGAAGGCTCGGAGCTCCCTTGCCACGTAGACGGAATTTCTTACCAGTCTGAGTTCCCTCTGGGATAACCAATTCAACATCGCCGTGAACAGTCGGGATATCTACTGTGTCACCAAGAGCTGCTTGGACAAAGTTGAGGTTGAGATTGTAGAAGATAGTGGTTCCTTCACGTTCAAATTTGTCGCTGGCTTCCACAGAAACCACTACATACAAGTCACCATAAGGTCCACCGTTAAATCCAGCTTCACCTTGACCAGCTAGGCGAATTTGTTGACCGGTTTCCACACCAGCAGGGATTTTCACATGTACACTATGAGCTTGTTTTTCATGACCTGTTCCATGACAGGTTGTACATGGATCTTTGATTTCTTTTCCGCGCCCATGACAGACATCACAGGTTACTTGGCGACGCATCATACCAAGCGGAGTCTGCGTATCGACGTTAATGACACCAGCGCCATGACAGCGTCCACAAGTGACTGGACTTGTTCCTGGCTTAGCACCAGAACCGTTACATGTACTACAGCTAGCTTCACGGTTATATTTGACTTCTTTTTCAGCTCCAAAAATAGCTTCTTCAAAGGTCAAGTTCACACGATACTGGAGATCATCCCCTTGACGAGGAGCATTTGGATTGCGTGAAGCACCGCCTCCGCCGAAGAAACTTGAGAAGATGTCCTCAAAGCCACCGAAACCACCTGCCCCATTGAAACCGCCAGCTCCACCACCGAAGCCTCCAAAGCCACCATTGGCACCAGCCGCACCATATTGGTCATAGGCAGCCCGTTTTTGGTCGTCACTCAAAGTCTCATAGGCTTCCTGAACTTCCTTGTATTTTTCCTCAGCACCAGGCTCCTTATTGATATCTGGGTGATATTTTTTCGAAAGCTTACGATAAGCCTTTTTGATCTCGTCTGCCGAAGCGTTTTTTGACACCCCCAGACGATCATAAAATTCAGTATTGTTCATACAAGATACCAAGACCGTAAAATTCGACTGAAAAATA